>JAEDOK010000085.1 GCA_016302005.1 Oscillospiraceae bacterium
CTATTATACCACCTTTCGGCAGCTTACGCAAGCAAAAATCCGAAAAATGTCGGAGTGGTTCTGTGATTACGCCTTAGAGGCAAGCTTAAACACCTCATTGGATCTGCCGATCACGATAATGTGATCGTTCTGGCGAAAACGATAGTCCGCGCCGAGGTTGGCATCGAGACCCGTGCCGTTTTTTACGGCAATGATATTGATCTGATACTTGCGGCGAATGTTCAGCTCGATCAGCGTATGTCCTGCCCACGCCGGAAGGATCGGCAGCTCATAGATGGAGTATTCATCCGTCAGGGGGACGAAATCAAAGATATTCTTGGCGTTATAGCGTACAGCGAGCTTTTCCGCGATGTCCACCTCGGGATAGACGATCTCATCCGCGCCGATGATGCGCAGCAGCTCCGCTTGTATGTCCTGATTGGTCTTGGCAACTATGCGGCGGGCACCGTGCTTCTTGAGCAGGCTCGTGATGACCAGCGAAGCCTGAAAATCCTCGCCGATGGTGACAAAGCAGACGTCGAAATTATCCACGCCGAGGGATTCGATCACGGATTCGTTCGTGCAGTCGCAAATGCTCGAATCGGTAAAGCGGTCGCTGAGTGACTCAATGATCGCGGGATTGTTGTCCACGATCATCACATCGTTGCCGAGCTGGTGCATTCTCTTCGCAAGGTGCCGCCCCATACGGCCCATGCCGATGATCAAAACGGATTTCATATTTTATCCTCCTGTTTAACCGATCAATATTTTCCCGTTCGGGCGATCTACGGGCGGCTCGGTGCGTCGCTCCGAGAAGAGCAGCACGAAGGTCAGCCCGCCGATACGTCCGGCGTACATTAATAAAATAAGGATAATGCGGCTTGCAATGCCAAGACTCGCGGTGATGCCCATCGAAAGTCCGACCGTAGCGATGGCGGAGTTGATCTCAAACATCGCCTGCGGAAGCGTGACCGGTTCCAGCGCGCAGATCGCGAGAATCGCCATGATCGCCATGGTCAGATAGATCATCAGGATCGAGCACGCCTGCCGCAGAGTATCGCGGTCGATGCTGTAGCGGAAGGCATTGACGCGGGTGCGTCCGCGGGCGGAGACGATCGCGCTTAATGCCAGCACCGCAACCGTCGTCGTCTTAATGCCGCCCGCCGTAGAGCCGGGGCTGCCGCCGATGAGCATAAACACATTGGTGAGCAGATTGCCCGCTTCACTCAACGCCGCCATATCGACCGTATTGAAGCCCGCCGTACGCGGTGTGATCGACTGGAACAACGAGGCAAGCACACGCTCCGGGACGGACAGCCCCACCATGGAGGTGTTTTTCTCAAAAATGAAAAACAGGAGCCAGCCGCCGAGGATCAACACGCCCGTGGTAAACAGCACCAGCTTGGTATGCAGTTGATATTTCGACCAGCGCCACTTGTTTTTTGCCATGTCGCGCCAGACGAGGAAGCCCAGCCCGCCGACAACGATCAGCGCGCAGAGCGTCAGGTTCACAACAGGATCGCTTACATACGCCGTCATCGACGAATAGGGCGTGTTGGCTCCCATCAGGTCAAAGCCCGCGTTGCAGAAGGCAGAGACGGAGTGGAAGACAGAGAAATAGATCCCGCGCAGCCAGCCGAAGTCCGGCACAAAGCGGATCGCGAGCAGCACCGCGCCCAGCAGTTCAAAGACAAAGGTGAAGGGCACGATCCTTCGGATGAGTCCGCCGACGCCGGAGAGGGAGATGTTGCCCGCCGACTGCATCAGCACCTTGCGGTCATACAGTCCCAGCCGCTTGCCGAGGGCAAAGGAGATCAGCGTAATGACGGTCATGAAGCCAAGGCCGCCGAGCTGGATCAGAAGCAGGATCACGACCTGCCCGAAGGTCGTCCAGCCGGTGAAGGTATCGCGCACGACCAAGCCCGTCACGCAGGTGGCGCTCGTCGAGGTAAACAGCGCGTCGAGGAAGCTTGCCGGACTTCCCTTCGACGCAAAGGGCAGCATCAGAAGCAGCGCACCGATCAAAATCACAACGAAGAACCCCAGCGCGATCAACCGCGCCGGTGATAGACGAAGCTTTCTCTTTTTCATAAAAATCCTCCAACCCTCCGCAAAAAGCGGCGGGTTTCTTTTGATGGCAAAAGCAATGAAGCTCTGTAGGGCGGGGACACGTCCCAAGCCGGTGCAGGAACTACCGGCTGCGTATAAGCTTGTTTCTACATACCGGCGGGCGGCTGATAGCCGCCCCTACGAGAACATGCGGAAGTCGCGCTGTAGGGGCGGCTATCAGCCGCCCTCTTGCAGGAACTACCGACTGCATACTGATTTGCTTGTCTGCCCCTTGCGCGGTTGGCGGGGACATGTCACCGCCCTACATTATCTCACCCTTCGTCAAACCGCTGACTTCAGAAAAAGAGCAGTCCGCAGATAATGCCGAGCGCGGCGGAGCCGAGAATAATCAAAATCGGGCTGACCTTTTTCATTGCCGCGGCCACGGCAGCGGCAAAGATCCCGGCGGTACACAAGAATTCGGGTTGGATGATCGCACGCCATGAAGCCGTCCCGCCGTGGAAAAACACCGTCGGGAGCATCCCCCACAGGGCGCACGCCATCAGCCCGACGACTGCCGGGCGCAAGCCGTACATCACACCGCTGACCGCGCGGCTGGTTTTGAATTTCACATAAAATTTTGCGACAATTAAAATGATGAGAAACGAGGGCAGCACGACCCCCGCAGTCGCGGCAAGCGCACCGAGGATGCCCGCTGTCTCCGCGCCGGCATAGGTTGCGATGTTGACGGCAAACGGTCCCGGCGTGGATTCGCTGACGGCGACAAAATCGACCAGCCCCTCCATCGTCAGCCAGCCGTGGGCGACGACCTCCTCCCGGATGAGCGGCAGCATCGCGTAGCCGCCGCCGAAGGTAAACAGACCGATTTTAAAAAAGGTATAGAACAGCTCGAGCAGAAGCATCACGGCATCATCCCCCGCTTCCGCTGCACAAGGCAGTAAACAAAGCCGGTCAGACCGCATAAGGCGATCAGTGCGATGGCGCTCCAGCCGAGGATCGCAGACCATAAAAACGCCGCGACCATCATGCACCACGAGAAGCCGTTGTGCTCTGCGCGTTTCCAAAATGAGACGACCGCCTTGACGATCAGCGCCAGCACGCCCGCACGGATGCCGAAAAAGGCATACTGTACGACGCGATACTCCATCACACGGCGCAGAAAAAAGCCGATCAGCAGGATAATGAGAAAGGAGGGCAGCACCACGCCCGCCGTCGCAGCAAAGGCGCCGAGGAAGCCCGCCGTGCGATAGCCCACGAAGGTAGCGGAGTTGACGGCAATCGGTCCGGGGGTGGACTCGGCAATGGCGACAATGTCGGTAATTTCCTCTTTTTCGATCAGCCTGCGTTTTTCCGCCGTCTCATATTCGATCAGCGGGATCATGGCATAGCCGCCGCCGAAGGTAAACGCGCCGATCTTGAGAAAGATCAAAAACAGCCGCAGCGCCTTCTTTGCTCGCTCCCGCAGGGGCATGAAAAGACCTCCTTAAAATCGCAAAATCCCTTGTAGGGCGTGGACATGTCCCCACCGGTGCAGGAACTCCCCACTGCATACAAGCCTGTTCGTCTGTACCGTCTGTCGCCTGCACGACACGGCACGCCCGGTGGTCGTGCCCTACGACCCGAGGAACGCACTTTCGCCGTAGGGCGCGACGACCCCGGCGCGCCGGTGCAGGAACTATCAAATGCGTACAAACCTGCAACCGGAGATTGCCACGACCACTGCGCAGCCGTCCGCGAGGAACGAGCGTTACGGATGCGGCGTACCCCCTGCGGGTAGTGTGCGCACCGGTCTCGCAATGACAAACAAGGGTTGCCTCTCCGTGTCATTGCGAGGAGCGAAGCGACGTGGCAATCTTGTGGAGGAACTATCAAATGCGTACAAACCTGCAACCGGAGATTGCCACGACCACTGCGCAGCCGTCCGCGAGGAACGAGCGTTACGGATGCGGCGTACCCCCTGCGGGTAGTGTGCGCACCGGTCTCGCAATGACACAAGAGCGCCCTGAAGACGCTTCTTCATACAATCATGTTTTGCTTAGTATAACGCATTTTCCCGCAAAACGCAACCATCGTTTTTTTCGCTTTGAAATGTATGAAAAATTTTTGAAATTTGCAGAAAAACGGTTGAATTTTGGATCAGTTTGTCATAGAATATAGCTCGTAGCATTTGGGGGCGTTCGCAAGCGCCAAAAACTCCGCGCCCCGCAGAGGATCAAAAATCATGCTGAATGTCGTCCTTGTCGCGCCGGAGATCCCGCAGAACACGGGCAATATCGCCCGCACCTGCGCCGCCACCGGCTCTGTCTTACATCTGATCAAGCCGCTGGGCTTTGATATCTCCGCATCCGCCGTCAAACGCGCGGGCTTAGACTATTGGCATCTGGTCGATGTCCGCGTCTACGAAAGTCTCGACGATTTTTTTGGAAAAAACGAGGTGCGCCAAATGCGCCTGTTTTCCACAAAAGCGCCGCGTTCCTATGCCGAGGCGGATTATGCAGACGGCTGCTATCTGTTCTTCGGCCGAGAGACGAAGGGGCTGCCCGAGGAGTTCTTAAACGCCCATTATGAAAGCTGCGTCCGCATTCCGATGCGGGAGGAGGCGCGGAGCCTGAACCTGAGCAATTCCGTCGCCGTCGGCGTCTTCGAAGCCCTGCGCCAATCAGACTTCCCCCATTTGAAGGACTATGGGAAGATGAAGGGCGCCGGACAGTGAAGCGTGAACCGGTATTCTCACGATTCATTATTCACTTAATCTTATGTGAAACCATGCAACCGCATTTATTATTAGGAGGTACACCATGAACTACAACAAGAAGTCCGTAGAATCCATTGATGTGCAGGGAAAGCGCGTTCTGTGCCGCTGTGATTTTAACGTTCCCACCAAGGAAGGCAAGATCACCAGCGATAAGCGTATCGTCGCCGCTCTGCCCACCATTGAATATCTCGTCAAGCACGGCGCCCGCGTCATTCTTTGCTCCCACATGGGCAAGCCGAAGGGCGAGTGGAAGCCCGAACTGTCTCTGAAGATCGTCGCGGATCGTCTGAGCGAGCTGCTGGGTCAGACCGTCATCATGGCCGCCGATGTCGTCGGCGAGGACGCCAAGGCGAAGGCCGCCTCCCTCAAGGACGGCGAGGTCATGCTGCTGGAGAACGTCCGCTACATGAAGGGCGAGACGAAGAACGACCCCGAGCTGTCCAAGGAGCTCGCCTCCATGGCAGACATTTTTGTCAACGATGCCTTCGGCACCGCCCACCGCGCCCACTCCTCCACCGCAGGCGTGGCAGACTACCTGCCTGCCGTTTGCGGCTACCTGGTGGAGAAGGAAGTCTCCATCATGGGCAAGGCGCTTGCCGATCCGACCCGTCCGTTCGTCGCCATCCTCGGCGGCGCGAAGGTCTCCGACAAGCTCAATGTCATCAATAATCTTCTGGAAAAGGTCGATACCCTCATCATCGGCGGCGGCATGGCTTATACCTTCCTCGCCGCGAAGGGCTATTCCGTGGGCAAGTCTCTGCTTGACAGCGAGAAGATCGATTACTGCCGCGACATGATGAAGAAGGCAGAGGAGAAGGGCGTCAAGCTCCTGCTCCCGATCGACACCGTGATCGCAGCCGGCTTCCCGAACCCCATCGACGGACCGATCGAGGTCAAGACCGTCGCTGCGGATGCCATTCCCGACGATATGGAGGGTCTGGACATCGGCGAGGCGACCCGCGCCCTGTTTGCAGACGCGGTGAAGTCCGCAAAGACCGTCGTTTGGAACGGGCCTATGGGCGTGTTTGAGAACCCGACCCTCGCCGCAGGCACCATCGCCGTGGCGCAGGCACTTGCCGATTCCGACGCCGTGACCATCGTCGGCGGCGGCGACAGCGCGGCTGCCTGCGAGCAGCTCGGCTTCGCGGACAAGATCACCCACATTTCCACCGGCGGCGGCGCAAGCCTCGAATTCCTCGAGGGCTTGGAGCTGCCCGGCATCGCCTGCCTGCAGGACAAGTAAAATTGAAGGAGAACGACCGATGAACAGAAAATACCGCAAGACCCTGATCGCGGGTAACTGGAAGATGAATAAGACCCCCACGGAGACCAAGGCGTTTATGACCGAGCTGAAGGCGCTGCTGCCGAAGGGCCGCTGGTGCGATATCGCCCTGTGCGTCCCCGCCGTGTGCATCCCCGCCGCTGTCCGCGCCATGCGCGAGACGCGCGTCGGCATCGGCGCGGAAAACTGCAACGCCAATCCCTCCGGCGCATACACCGGCGAGATCTCCACCGCCATGCTGACCGACGCAGGCTGCAAATATGTCATTATCGGCCACTCCGAGCGCCGCGCCATGGGCGAGACGGACGCGGAGGTCAACGCGAAGGTCAAGACCGTTCTGGACGCTGGTCTGATCCCCATCGTCTGCTGCGGCGAGAGCCTGGAGCAGCGTGAGAGCGGTATCACCGAGGAATGGATCACCATGCAGATCAAGCTGGCGCTTGCGGGGATCCCTGAGGAAAAGAGCCGCAAGATCGTTATTGCCTATGAGCCGATTTGGGCGATCGGCACGGGCAGAACCGCCACGCCGGAGCAGGCGGAGGAGGTTTGCCAGCTCATCCGCGTTGTCGTGCGCAAGCTCTTCGGCTCGAAGAACGCCCGCGCGACCACCATCCTTTACGGCGGCTCCATGAACGAAAAGAACGCCTACGAGCTTTTGGCGCAGCCGGATATCGACGGCGGCCTGATCGGCGGCGCAAGCCTTGTCCCCGAGAAGTTCGTCAAGATCATCGAGGATGCCAACCAGCCCACCCCGTAAAAAATCAGCAAATTGCACAAAACGCATCGGAGTTTTTCTCCGATGCGTTTTTTCTATTTTATATTTTCTTAACAGACTTCGACGGCGAAATATGGTATACTTAACCTGCAGGACAGTGACAGTCATAAGCCGGTGCAGGAACTACCCACTGCGTACAAACCTGTTCATCCGTACCATCTGTCGCTTGCGCGACACGGCACGCCCGGTGGTCGTGCCCTACGATCATTGAACGCACCTTCGCCGTAGGGCGCGCACCCGCAGGGGGTATGCCGCATCCGTAACGCTCCTTCGT
>JAEDOK010000086.1 GCA_016302005.1 Oscillospiraceae bacterium
TGACAAAACTGTAGTTATTTTGACAGTCTGCGGCGGGGACATGTCCCCGCCCTACGGATTTTCATTTGCGGAGAACTCCTCCGTTAATCACCGATAGAGTCGGTGCGGAAGATGAATTTCACCGTTCCGTCCATCGCATCCTCCATGCCGGAGAAGGACTGATAGCGTTTCGAGGCGTCCAGCGCCCCGCGAAGACGCGCCAGAAGGTTTTCGAGGTCACCGTCCACCGCGTCTACCAGCTTTTCAATGCCCTCCTCATTGAATTCCTTCAGCCCGTCGGAGAGCTGCATCGCGCCGTCGCGGAGCTGTTGCATGCCGTCCGTCAGTGCGGGAATCCCGTCCTTGAGGCGCAGACTGCCCTGATACAGTGCCGAGGCACCGCCGGAAAGGCTGCTTGCACCCTCTTGCAGCTCCGCAGCGCCCGCCTGCAGGGAAGCCGCCCCATTTGCCGCCTCCGCAACGCCTGCGGTATAGCTTTGCAGACCGAGATAGAAGGCAGAATAGCTATCCAGCGAGGTCTTCAGCGCGATTACGGTCTTCGCCCCCTCGGAGGCGGCGGCAAATCGTGCTTGGATCTCGTCGCTTGCCATCGTCGCCGCAATTGCCTGCTGCACTTGCTGCTCCGTATTCGCCGCGATCAGCGCCTGCAGCTCCTCGCCGGACATCTGCGCCGCGACGGTCTGCTGAATGGTCTCCTGCACCGCCTCGCTTGCCATTTGCGCCTCCACATTGGAAGCTATCATCGCCTGTACCTCCGCCGACTCCATCTGCGCGGAGATCGCGTTTTGAACGGCTTCCTGCGTTGCTGCGTCTATCATGCCCGCCGCAACCGCAGCATCATAGCTCGCCTGATCCATTCCCGTAGCAGCCAAAATCACCTGCGCCGTCACCGTTTCGCAGACCGCCTCTCTTACCTGCGCGGTCATCTGCTCCTGCACGGCGGCAGTCACCTGCGCGGTCACTTGACTCTGCACGGCGGCAGTCACCTGCGCCTCGATCTCCGGACGTTTTTCCTCTACGGCGGCAGTCACCTGCGCAAGCACTTGCTGATAGACGGCGTTTTCATCCAGCGAGTCGATCACGCCGCTCAGAACCTCGGCATAGTTTCCGATGGTAAGCTGCGGCACGCTCAGCCCCGCTGCTTGGAGCTGGGTGGTCGCCGTGGAGAGCAGCGTCTCAAAAACCCGCGTCGCGCCCCCGTTCAGCGTGGCATTATTGGCAGTCAGCGTGCTCAGACCGTTGTAGAGCTGCGCCGCTCCGCTTTGCAGCTTTCCCGCGCCGTCTTGCAGCGCGGAAGCACCGTTTTTCAATGCACCCGCGCCGCTCGCCAGTGCGTCAACGCCCGAGGTCAGCTCGCCGGACTTGTCGAGCAAAGTGCAAAGCCCGTCATAAAGCGCGGAGGAGCCGTCCATCAGCTGCTGCATCGCGTCTGTAATCGTTGTCAGCGAGGCGCGCAGGTCCTCCACGCTGTTCAGGCTTTCCGTATCTATGCCGTTAAAGATTTCGTTGGTGGCAAGCGTCACCGTCATACCCATCGAAAAGTCCGTCGCATCGGCTGTAATCTCAAGGAAGTCCGGAATTTCCGGTTTTTCGCTGTCCGGTGCCAGCGTCTCCTGCAAGCCCGGGAATGCGAGACCGAGAACGACCGTGCGGCTGCCGTCGTCAATCAGCTTGCCGTTTGTCACCTCCACATTGCGGAAGGTCTCGTTGTCCAGCAGCATACCTGTCAGAACGGCAAAGGGTACATAAACCTTCTCCTGCTTCCCGTCAATCTCCACCGTCTCATACTGACGGTTGGTATAATCAAAACGGATTGTGACCCTTCCGCTCTTTCCCGCAAGCTCCTCCGGAGAGATGTCTTTCCCGTCCAAGCGGTAACGCACCGTCAGGGCAATGGGCAGTTCCTTATCCGTCGTGCCCTGATAGCAGATATCCCTCCCCTGCGCGTTCCAAACAAGCTGACCGTCACTGCCCGTCTGATACGTTTCGTTGCCGTTCACATTTTCAATATTTTGCAGCTCCGAGCGGTCGTTCAGGCTGTCAGCGCCCTCCGTGTTCGTGAGCTTGTCGCTGACGATGATCTTCTGCGTCTCGCCTGCCGCGTCGGTCAGGACGTAGACCGTCTCCTCCTTGGAGCCTGCGGCGGCTTCCGGCTCGCTTGTCTGCGCGGAAGCCGTTTCTTCCAAAGCACTTCCTGTTTCGGGATTGCTGTTTGTTCCCTTCGCAAACGCAGCCGTCGTTCCGCCGCAGAGCAGCAGCGCGGCGCAGAGCGCAAGGGCGAGAACCTGCTTCATTTTGGTTTTCATTTTACGGTTACCTCCTGTTTTGTTTGTTTGCAATGCTTCATGCCGCGTGTTGTCGCGCAGATCAGTCTGTCGCAGAGGAGCAGCAGCGCGGGCAGGATGAAGATGACGCAGAGCATACTGACTACGGCGCCTCTTGCCATCAGCATGCACATTGCGCTGATGATATCAATGTTGGAATATAGCGCAACGCCGAAGGTCGCGGCAAAGAGTCCCATGCCCGAGACGATAATTGACGGGATAGAGGCGGTCAGCGCGGTATAGACCGCGGATTTTTTTCCTTCTCCCCGCAGGCGCTCCGCCTTATAGCGCGTTGTCATCAAAATCGCGTAGTCCACGGTCGCGCCGAGTTGGATCGTACTGATGCAGATCGGCGCGATAAACGGCAGACTCTGTCCGAAATAATGGGGCAAGCCGAGGTTGATAAAAATAGCCACCTCGATCACGGCAATCAGAATAAACGGCAGCGAGAAGCTCTTCTCCACCAGCGCGATAATAAAGAAGATTGCAAGCAGCGAGATTGCGTTGACCACCTTGAAATCATGGTCGGTGGTTTCGATCATATCCTTCATACAAGGCGCTTCGCCGATGAGCATGCCGCCTGCGTCATACTTTTTCAGAATCGTATTCAGGCTGTCAAGCTGCGCGTTGACCTTGTCGCTCGCGACCTTGTATTCGGAGTTGATCAGCATCAGCTCCCATTTGTCGCTCTTTAAGATCTCCGTCACGGACTCGGGCAAAATCTCCTCCGGCACGCGGGAGCCAATTACGGATTCTAAACTGAGCACATATTTGACGCCGTCCACCTGCTCCATCTCCGCAATCATGCTGCGGACATTCTTCGGCGAGACATCGGTATCCACGAGCAGCATATGCGTCGAGGCAATGTCAAAATCCTCCGCAAGCTTGCTGTTCGCAATCACATACTCCATATCCTGCGGCAGGCACTCACCCATGTCGTAATAGACCTCGTCGTTTGTCCGGTTGTAGCCGTACAGCGCGGGCGGGATTACAAGCGCGAAAATTACAAGGAAGAGCGGGAATCTCCTCACAATTCCCTTGGAAAGCCTCTCCATCTTAGGAAGCAGCGCCCGATGCTTGGTCTTTTGCAGCGGTTTATCCAAAACAAGGATCAGCGCGGGAAGCACCGTGACGCAGCCGAGCACGCCGAACAAGACGCCCTTTGCCATTACAATGCCGAGATCCCTGCCCATTGTAAAAGACATGAAGCACAAAGAGATGAAGCCCGCAACGGTGGTGATCGAGCTGCCTAAAACGCTCGTCAGCGTGTCGTGAATGGCAACCGCCATCGCCTCGTTTTTGTCCGCATGCAGCGTGCGCTGTTCGTTGTAGCTGTGCCAGAGGAAGATGGAATAGTCCATCGTGACGGCAAGCTGCAGCACCGCCGACAGCGCCTTGGTAATGTACGAAATCTCGCCCATGAAGTAATTCGTGCCGAGATTCAGCAAAATCATCATGCCGATGGAGAGCAGAAAGACAAACGGCACCAGCCAGCTATCCAAAAACAGCAGCATCGCCGCGCACGCCAGCGCTACGGCAATGCCGACATAGATCGGCTCCTCCTGCTCGCAAAGATCCTTCAGATCGGTCACGAGCGCCGACATACCGGAGACGAAGCACTGCTTTCCGCAGATGCTCCGAATCTCACGGATGGCATCCATCGTCAAATCGTCCGAGGTGGAGGTGTCAAAGAAGACCGCCATCATTGTGGCGTTGTCCGTGTTGAACGCGCTGTAGAGCTCATTCGGCAGCAGCTCCATCGGAACGGACAGGTCTGCAAGCGTATCGTACCAAATCACGGAGTCCACATGCTCGACCTGCGCGATCTGTGCCTTGAGCCTCGCAACGTCCTTTTCCGGCATATCCTCCACAATGATAAAAGAGAACGCCCCTTTGCCGAAATCCTCCATCAGCTCGTTCTGCCCGATGACGGTATCCATATCGTCCGGCAGATAGTCGAGCATATCATAATTGATCCGCGTCGCTGCCATGCCGAGTACCGATGGGATCATCAGCACTACCGCGAGGATCAGAATGGGAACGCGGTATTTTACGACCGCTTTGGAAAATCGCATAACCTGAATCGTCCTTTCACATTATTCTTCGTCACAAGCTTCCGCGTCGATCACATCCGGCTGTTGGTGGCGAATGATCTTTACCGTGCTGATCACGACGCACAGATTGAGAATTCCCTCCGTCAGCAGCGACACGCCGAGCAGTGCGGTCAGAAACACCGCGCTTTCCCACGGGCGGAAGATCAGCAGAAGCCCGACAACCGCCGTTAGAATGGCAAGGGTGAAAAGCAGCCACCACGGACGAACGCCGAAGGTCTTCGCGTCCGCAGCAATGCGAATCTTAAACAAGCCGTCTGCAAGGATCGCGATGCCGAGCGCAATGCAGAGAAAGCTCATCGCGCCCACCGGTCGAACCAGTACCAGCAGCCCGAGCGCCAGCAGCAAAATGCCGAATTCCAAGTCAAACTGGAATGCCAGCCGAAACAGATCGCGCGAAAAATACCCGATCAGCTTGACAACACCGAAGCAGAGCAGCGCAATCCCGAGCACGCGGTAGATCACCTTGGCGGATACCTCCGGAAAAAGAACCAGCAGCAGCCCGATGACGCAAAATGCAACCGACATGACGATATAGCCGTATTTCGCAATCCGCATCGGCGCAACGGAGCGCAGCTTCATTGCATAAACCTCCTTTATCGTTTTATGCCCAAACTATACCGCATCCTTCCGCGTCTGAAAATGGGCAAGGCGCCGCCTCCTGCCCGAAAAACAGACAGGGAAAAGAAAATAACCAAGAAACAGACACCTGACGCCAAATGCCCAAAGGCAAGCGTCAGGTGTCAATCAATATTTGTCATTGTCACCACTGTAGGGCGGGGACATGTCCCCGCCCTACAGTGGGTTTCGCAGCGGAATAGGTTCAGCTTTGCAGGCTGCGTTCGACCATTTCTTCGAGCATTCCCTTTTTCAGCTCACAGAGGCGGTGGATGCTCTCGTCATAATTCTCCTTCATGCCGTCGTTCATCCACGCGATTACCATACCGAAGCATTCACATTCATAGAAGCGCAGGATCAGATCGCGGTCTGCCTCTTTGATCGGCTTACCGGCAAACACGCCATTTCCGTATGTACTTACCGCATATTTGCAGACCTTCCACAGATATTGCTCAAACATCGCCCGATTGACGGAATTGTAAATGTGCAGGATCGCCCGTCGGTTTTTCCGCGCAAAATCCAGCACCGCCGTCAGGCAAGTCTCAATGGAGTCAATGGTCGGATATTCCGCAATGATCCGATCCGCCTCCTCGGTGACGATCTCTTCAATCAGCGAAGGGATATCCTGAAAATGATAGTAAAACGAGTTGCGATTGATTCCGCAAACCTCTACAATGTCCTTCACGGTTATCTGATTCAACGGTCGTTCATTGAGCAGCTTTAGAAACGCCGCCTTAATCGCCATTTTTGTAAAGCTCGCCACGGTGCAACCTCCTTTGGGTTTCCTCCCCATGATATCCTGTTCACTTACCCAACGGTTCCCAAATGCTGTCCATAAATGCGGCGGTACCACCTCGGCAATGCCCGCACCGATGTGCCGACCGTGCAAATAATCAGGCTTGTAAAACTTTCAGAAATACCCGCACAATCTCAGCGCAAGTCACCGCGCCGCAAGGGTTTTTATCATCATATCATAAACCGCAGCGTTTCGCAATGCGATTGACGAAAAATGCCTTGACTCACCTTTTGCGGTATTCGACTGCGAAGGAAACTCGACAATGCGGCACTCATGAAGCGATAGACAATATAAGACTTTCGATCGGTTCAAAACAGTAGTGCCTGCACAAGATTGCACCCGCGAGGGGTATACCGCATCCGCAAGGCTCCTCCGTCGCGGTCGCGGGCTTTGTCACCTTCGAGACATACTCATGTCCGAGGGCTGCCGAATAGGTATTTTGCAGCTCTCGCCGCAGGCTTTGCGGGTGTGCAGCGTATCGCCCTTATGATAGCAGATCGGGCCGACTCCGGAGATTAAAAAATGAGCCTGCTTTTCACAGGCTCAAAATTCTTAGTCTCTGTCCCAGTTGTGCCAGACATTCTGCACGTCGTCGTCATCCTCGAAGATGTCAAGCATCTTTTCCATCATGGCAACATCGTCGGGGTTGTCGAGCTTCTTATATTCGCCGGGAACCATCTCGATCTGCGCGGAGGCAAAGGCATAGCCCTTCTTCGTCAGCGCGTCCGCGACGGCGTTGAAGTCGTCCGGCTGGGTATAGATGGTGAAGCAGTCGTCCTCGGCTTCGAAGTCGTCCGCGCCCGCGTCCATCGCGTCCATCATCACATCGTCCTCGGTGTAATCCTCATCCTCGTTGTCAATGACGAGCACGCCCTTCTTGCTGAAGTTCCACGCGACGCAGCCGGAGGCACCCATGTTGCCGCCGTACTTGTCGAAGTGGTGGCGGACGTTGCCTGCGGTGCGGTTGCGGCTGTCGGTCATGGTCTCGACGATGACCGCGATGCCGCCGGGGCCGTAGCCCTCGTAGGTGATGGCTTCGTATGCGTCGCCGGAGCCTGCGTTCGCCGCCTTTTCCAGCACGCGTTTGATGTTGTCATTGGGCATATTCGCCGCCTTTGCCTTGGTGATAACAGTTGCAAGGCGGGAGTTGTAGTTCGGATCGGCAGAACCGCCGCCCTCCTTGACCGCGACATACATCTCCTTCGCGATCTTGGTGAAGGTCGCGGCGCGTTTTGCATCCTGCGCGCCCTTGGTTTTCTGAATATTATGCCATTTGGAATGAC
>JAEDOK010000002.1 GCA_016302005.1 Oscillospiraceae bacterium
ACTGGAAGGACGTCGGCACCATCAACTCCCTCTGGGAGGCGAACATGGAGCTGCTGGGCACGGAGCCTGCCTTCAACCTCTATGGCGAGAAGGGGCAGCGCATCTACGCCAGAAACTACGCCATGCCCTCCAGCTTTATTGCGAAGGATTCGAAGAATGTCAACAGCTTTATCGCCGAAGGCTGTGAGATCTACGGCAGCATTACCCATTCCATCATCTCCACCGGCTGCACGGTGGAGGCGGGCGCGATCGTGGAAGACAGCGTGATCATGCCGAATGTTGTCATTGAGACGGGCGCGATTGTCCGTCATGCCATCATCGGTGAGGACTGCCACATTTGCCGCGGCGCGGTGATCGGCGGCAGCTTCGCCCCGGATGAGGCGAAGAAGATCAGCGTCATCGGAAAGAAAAAGACGATCGAGGCGAACCAAACCGTCAAACCCGGAGAAATTTATTAAAACAGGGAAAGGGAGGAATCAAACCATGACAACAATGGGTATCATCTTTGCGAATATCTATGACAGCTCCCTCGGTGAGCTGACCAATAAGCGCACCATGGCGTCGCTGCCCTATGGCGGACGCTACCGCCAGATCGACTTTTCCCTGTCCAATATGACCAATTCCGGGATCCGTCATATCGGCATCATCACCAAGCATAATTATCAGTCCCTGATGAACCACATCGGCTCCGGACAGGAGTGGGATCTCGACCTCGA
Source organism: Oscillospiraceae bacterium (assembly GCA_016302005.1). The sequence goes on from JAEDOK010000002.1 coordinate 717, forward strand.
GGAGGGCGGCCTCGAATTCCTCACGCCCTTTGCCGCCAACCACAACAGCTCCTACCGCGGCAAGCTGGACGCGCTCAACTCTGCAATGTCCTTCTTAGTGCATTCCAAGGAGGACTATATCGTTTTGGTGGACAGCGGTGTTCTGTGCGCGATCGATTTCCGTGAGCTCGTCGAGCATCATATTGCTTCCGGCGTGGATGTTACCGTCGTCGTCAAGGACGGCATCAGCAACGGAAACAAGCAGCTTGACATGGCGGTGAAAGTGGACGCGGAAAACCGCGTGACCGATATCGCCGTGGACTACTGCGCCGATGAGAGCTATCTTGCCTCCATGGGGATCTTTGTCATCAGCCGCGAGCGGCTGATCCGCGAGGTGACGGAGGCGGTCGCACACAACCGCTACCGCTTTGAGCGTGATCTCGTGATGCACGGCTTTGCCGAAGAGGGGCTGCGCGTCAACGCTTACCGATTCCAAGGCGTTGCCCTCTTCAACGAGAGCACGGCAGAGTTTTACCGCAACAGCCTCGCGCTTATCGACCCCGAGATCCGCCACGGGCTGTTTAACCGCCCCAACCGCACGATCTATACCAAGGTGCGTGACGAGGTGCCTGCCTATTACGGAGAATTCTCCGAGATCGACGACTGTATTGTTGCAGATGGCTGCACCTTAGAGGGCAGCGCAAGTCATTCCGTGTTATTCCGCGGCGTGAAGCTCGGCAAGAACGCCGTCGTGCGCGACAGCATTATTATGCAGGGGACGGTGATCGGCGAGGGCGCGGAGCTGGAATGCGTCATTTTAGATAAGGATGTGATCGTGCGTCCCGGCTCCGTCCTGCGCGGTACGAAGGATCATCCGCTGGTATTGAAACGAGGAGAGATCGTATGAGAATTGCAATGGTAGCCTCCGAAGCCGCTCCCTTTGTCAAAACGGGCGGTCTCGGAGATGTGATGCAGGCGCTTCCCGCGGAGCTTGCGAAGCTTCGGGGGAATGAGGTCTGCCTGTTCCTGCCGTATTATAAGCGCATCAAGCAGAACGATGCGATTGAGGTTGAACAGGTCGGCTCCTTTTCCATTGACCTGTCCTGGCGCGAAAGCTATGTCGGTATTCTGCGCCTGAAATCACGCCGCAAGAAATTGCAGGTTTATTTTATCGACAATGACTACTATTTCGGCGCGCGCGGCACGATCTACGGCGACTTTGACGACGGCGAACGCTTCGCATATTTCTCCAAAGCGGTCATGGCGGCGCTGTATTATTTGGATTTCAAGCCGGATATCCTGCACTGCCACGACTGGCAGGCAGCCATGGCGGTCATCTATTGCCGCGCCTTATACGGCTCGTGGTGTCCCGCAACAAAGACGGTCTTTACCATCCACAATGTCGAGTATCAGGGCTGGGCGGACACTTCCTTTTTCGACAATACCCTCGGTCTGCCGGAGGACTACCGCGGCAAGCTGACCTTTGACGGCGCGATCAATGTGATGAAGGGTGCCATCGAGGTTGCGGACATTGTGACGACCGTCTCGAAGACCTATGCCGAGGAGCTGCGCTATCCTTACTATGCCCACCGCCTTGACGGCGTGCTGCGCGGCGCGTGGCTTTGGGGAATCACCAACGGTATTGATACGACCGTGTATGATCCGGAGACGGATGCCGCGCTTGCCACAAACTACAGCGCACAGAAGATGCTCGGGAAGTGGGACAACAAGCGCGCGCTGCGGGAAGAGTTAGGGCTGCGGACGGATACCGATGCACCGATCTTGGCAATGGTCACACGCCTTGCGGGGCACAAGGGCATTGACCTTTTGTGCTTTATCGCAAACCGCCTGATGGAGCGTGAGGTACAGCTCGTTGTGGTCGGCACAGGGGAAAAGCAATATGAATACGCCCTGAGCGCGTATGCAAGGCAGTATCCCGGGCGCGTTGCCGTGCGGCTGTGCTTTGACCCAAAGCTTGCCTCGCGGGTCTACGCCGGTGCGGATATGTACCTGATGCCCTCAAAGTCTGAGCCGTGCGGCTTGTCGCAGCTCATTGCCATGCGCTATGGCACCGTTCCCGTTGTCGCCTCCACGGGCGGTCTGCGTGACACCGTGCCTCCCTACAACGGCGAGACGCGCGAGGGAAGAGGCTTTACTTTCCAGAGCTATAATGCGGATGATTTTCTCGGCGCCATTGACCGCGCGGTCGGTTTGTATTATAATGACCGCGACCGATGGAACGAGCTTGCCAAGCATGATATGGAGTGTGACTTCAGCTGGCAGGTGCCCGCCGCGGAATATATGCAGCTCTATACAGAACTGATGAGTAAATAAATAAACATCTTAGGAGGATCCATGAAAAAGCAAACACCCAAGCAGGCAGCAAAGCCGCTGCGCGAGGAGCAGCAGCTCGATATGATGAAAGTACTGGACGAGGCGTTGCAGCGCAATTTCGGCAGCACGCTGAACGACGCAACGGAGAAGCAGGTCTACCGTGCCCTCTGTACCGTCGTGCGTGAGCTTTTGAACGATAAAAACCGCCTTTTCAATCACCGCTGCGCCGAAAAGGAGCAAAAGGAAGTCTACTATATGTCGATGGAATTCCTTGTCGGCACGAGCCTTCGCAACAACCTCTTTAATCTCGGCATTGAAAACGAGTGCCGCGAGGGACTGAAAAAGGCGGGCTTCAATATCGACGACATTTACGCCCTCGAGCCTGACGCCGGACTCGGCAACGGCGGCCTCGGCAGACTTGCCTCTTGCTATATGGACGCGGCGACCGGTATGGCTTATCCCGTGACGGGCTATTCCATTCGCTATGAATTCGGCATTTTCCGCCAGAAGATCGTCGACGGCTGGCAGATGGAGTTCCCGGACAACTGGCTGGAGATGGGCGATGTCTGGCTCCGTGCCCGCGAGGACGACGCGGTCGAGGTCAAGTTCGGCGGCGAGGTGCGCGAGTGGGTCGATAACGGCCGCTTCAAGGTCGCGCAGGTCGGCTATAATTCCGTCATCGCCGTACCGCATGATATGTTCATCTCGGGCTATGACAGCGATGCAGCCAACCGTCTGATCCTTTGGAGCGCGAAGCTGCCGCAGAGCTTTGACATGGCTGCCTTCTCCCGCGGCGACTATGTCCGCGCACTGGAGCAGAACGCGATGGCGGAGACCATTTCCAAGGTGCTCTACCCCGCCGACGACCATATTCAGGGCAAGCGCCTGCGTCTGAAGCAGCAGTACCTGCTGGTGTCTGCCTCTCTGCAGAGTATCCTCAAAAAGCACTTTAAAAAGTATCATACATTCGATAATTTGGCGGATAAGGTCGCCATCCATATCAATGACACCCATCCGGCGCTTTGCGTACCGGAGCTGATGCGTCTGCTCATCGACGAGAATGACTACGGCTGGGATCAGGCGTGGGATATCACCTGCAAGACCCTGTCCTACACCAACCACACCGTTATGAGCGAGGCGCTGGAACGCTGGAATGTCGATCTGTTCCGCGAGCAGCTTCCGCGCGTCTATTCCATCTGCGCGGAGATCAACCGCCGCCTAATCGAGCAGCTCAATACCGTCTACCCGAACGACTGGGGTAAGATCAATTACATGGCGGTCATTGCCAACAACGAGGTGCGCATGGCAAATCTCTGCCTTGCCGCCTGCCATAAGGTCAACGGCGTCTCCAAGCTGCACACCGATATCCTGCGCAACGGCATCTTCCGCGATTACTGCCAGATCACGCCTGACCGCTTCCTCAATGTCACGAACGGCATTGCATACCGCCGCTGGCTGTGCCAGTCCAACCCGCTGCTGACGGACTACCTGACCGATATCATCGGCGACGGCTTCAAGCGCGATGCTCGCGATCTGGAAAAGCTGATGAAATATCAGGATGATGAGAAGGTGCTTGCCGATCTCGCCGCCATCAAGCATAAGAACAAGGAGCGCCTTGCCGCCCTGATCGCGAAGCAGAACGGCGTGCGTGTCGATCCCAATTCGATCTTCGACATTCAGATCAAGCGCCTGCATGAGTATAAGCGCCAGCTTCTGAATATCCTCCATGTTCTGTATCTCTATCGGCAGATCAAGGCGAATCCGACCGCGCCGTTTGTGCCGCGTACCTTCATCTTTGCGGCAAAGGCGTCGGCGGGCTATATCCGCGCGAAGCAGACCATCAGTCTGATCGTCGCCGTTTCGAAATTCTTAGAGGCGGATCCCGAGGTGCGCGACAAGCTCAAGGTCGTCTTTATCGAGGATTACAAGGTCTCTCTCGCGGAGATCATCATCCCCGCAGCAGATATCTCCGAGCAGATCTCCGTCGCCGGCAAGGAAGCCTCCGGCACGGGCAACATGAAGCTTATGATCAACGGCGCGGTCACCATCGGCACCCTCGACGGCGCGAATGTTGAAATCCATGAGCAGGTCGGTGACGAGAATATCTTCCTCTTCGGCATGAAGGCGCACGAGGTCGAGGCACTGTGGCAGCGCGGCTATGTGCCCACGGAGTTCCTCACGCCCGAGCTGAAGGATGTGCTCGATATGCTCACCAGCGGCGAACTGGGTCAGCGCTTTGACGATCTGGTCAGCTCCCTGCTCACGAACCGCTTCGGTACGCCCGACCCGTATATGACCATTGCGGACTTCAACGATTACGCCCGTGCGCAGCGGGTCGTTTCGGAGACCTACCTCGACCAGCCGAGATTCCGCAATATGTCTCTTGTTAATATCGCCAAAGCAGGCATCTTCTCCTCCGACCGCGCAGTCGAGGAATATGCCGAGAACATTTGGCAGTTGAAGTAATCCCATGCGTATCCTGTACGACAGTAAGGCAGCGCAGTACAAAACCCCGTTCGGCACGCTCCGAACGGGGGAAAACTGCGTTCTGCACATAGCTGTTCCGCTTAGCAGCGGCGCGACCGGCGTGCGCCTTGTGCTGGAAAACTGTGACGGCGCACCGGTCGGGGACTATCCCTTTGCGCCGGAGAAGCAGGAAGAGGACTATGTGCTTTACCGCTGCGAGCTTTCCCTTGCGGAACGCGGGCTGTATTATTACTGGTTCTATGTGACCAAGTCCGAGGGCGGCTTCCGCCTGTTCAAGCAGGGGGACGGCACCAACATGGAGGCGGGGGAGAAGTGGCAGCTCAGCGTGATCCCTGCGGACTTCACCGTGCCGGAGTATGCGCGCGGCGCGGTCATGTATCAGATCATGCCGGATCGCTTCTGTAAGCGCGGAGAGTGCGATCTGACAGACAAGCTCCGCCCCTTTACGATCCATCAGAGCTGGGAGGACACGCCGGAGTACCGTCCGGATGAAAACGGAACGGTTTGGAACAAGGACTTTTTCGGCGGGAATTTCAACGGCATTCGCGAGAAGCTGCCCTATTTGCAGCAGCTCGGTGTGGGGATGCTCTATCTGAATCCCGTTTTTATGGCGTATTCCAATCACCGCTACGACACGGCGGACTATAAGCGCCCCGACCCAATGCTCGGCACGGAGCAGGATTTCCGTGACCTCTGCGACGAGGCGCACCGCCGAGGCATCCGCGTGATCTTAGACGGCGTGTTTTCCCATACGGGCAGTAACAGTGTCTACTTTGACGCGGAGGGCGTGTTCGGCGGCGGCGCGGTCAGCGATCCCGATTCGCCGTATCGAAAGTGGTACCGCTTCTCGCACTATCCCGATCAATACGAGGCATGGTGGGGGATCCGAACGCTGCCCTGCGTGGAGGAGCTGGAGGAATCCTACCTAAATTACATCATTGACGACGAGGACTCCGTCGTGGCGCATTGGATGGCGCTCGGCGCAGACGGCTTCCGCCTCGATGTGGTAGACGAGCTGCCCGACGAATTTGTGCTGCGCCTCAAGAAGCGCATCCGTCAGATCAACCCCGAAGCCCTGCTGCTCGGCGAGGTCTGGGAGGACGCCTCCAACAAGCGCGCCTACAGCGTCTCGCGCCGCTATTTTGTGGACGCGGAGCTGGACAGCGTAATGAACTACCCGTGGCGCACCGCAATTTTGAATTATGTCACGGGTGCGGACGACGGGCAGGGCTTTGGAGCGGCAGTGATGACGATTGCCGAGAACTACCCGCCGCAGGTGCTTGCCTGCGTGATGAATCATCTCGGAACGCATGACACCCCGCGTATTTTGACGGTTTTGGGCGATTGCTTTTACGGCCCGAAGGACGAGAAAGCGGAGCGCTATCTGTCTGCCGGGGCGCGGGCCCTCGCCGTTGCGAAGCTGAAGCGTGCGGCGTTCATGCAATTTACGCTGCCGGGAATGCCGAGCATTTACTATGGCGACGAGGCGGGCATGGAGGGCTTTGAGGATCCTTTCTGCCGCCGCGGCTTCCCGTGGGGTGCGGAGGATACGGATCTGCAGGCGTATTATACCGCCCTTTGCCATATGAAAAACACGCTTGCCGTCTTGAAGAACGGCGATGTGCGCGTGACGGAGGCGGGCGGCGGCAGGATCGCTTTTACCCGCAGCGACGGAAATACGACCGCGACGATTTATGTAAACCAGTCGGAGAAGCCGTGGATCGTCGGCGGCGGAGCGATGGCGTTCGGCTGCAACACGGACTTTGACGGCGCGGCATATACCATCCAAAAGGACGGCTTCTGCATTCTCTTGACCCGGCAGTAACCAATTTGCAAAGCAGCGCATATACCTATATAATATAATGTAGGGACGGTCGCCATCCGCAGATGAGCATGAAAAGGTTTGCTTGCGGGGGTAGCTCCGGCTCCTTACTTGCAGCTATAATACCGATACGAAAGGAGTTATTCCATGAAGTTTTCCGAATATTCCTATGCGCGCCCCGACATTGCGGCGCTGAAGCGGGAGCTTCAGGAAGCAGCCGAGGCGATCCAAAACGCTGCTTCCGCGCAGGAGCAGATCGCTTTGTTTGACGCCGTCACCGCGAAGGCGCAGGAGGTGCAGACCCTCGGCTCTCTTGCCTATGTCCGCAACACCATCAATACCGCCGATCCGTTCTATGAGGCGGAGCGTGAATTCTTTGACGAGGCGGCCCCGGAGCTGGAGGAGGGGCAGCAGGCGGTCAATATCGCTTTGCTGGATTCGCCCTTCCGCGGGGAGTTAGAGGCGCATTACGGCAGTCTGCTCTTCAAGAATTTGGAGATCGCCCGCCGCAGCTTTAAGCCGGAGCTGATCCCGCTCATGCAGGAGGCAAGCAAGCTTGAGGCGCAGTATCAGAAGCTCTATGCCGGCTTGACCGTGGAATTTGACGGACAGACGATGCCCCTTCCGATGCTGGGCAAATATAAAGAGAGTCCCGACCGCGCCGTCCGCCGCGCCGCCTTTGAGGTGGAGGGCAAGGCGTTTGACGCCCACCGCGAGGAGCTGGATGAGATCTATGATAAGCTCGTCAAGAACCGCAATGCGCAGGGCAGGCTGCTCGGTTATGAGAATTACATTCAACTCGGCTATGACCGCCTCGGCAGAAACTGCTACGGCGCGAAGGAACTGAACGAGTTCCGCGAACAGATCGCCCGCGACCTGGTGCCGATCATTGCGGAGGTCAAGGAGGCGCAGCGTAAGCGCATCGGCGTTGACCGCCTGTGCATCTATGATGATAAATTCCGATTCATGGACGGCAACGCCAAGCCCGAGGGTACGGCGGAGGAGATTTTAGCGGCAGGCAAGGCGATGTATCAGGATCTCAGCCCCGAGACAAAGGAATTCATCGAGGAGATGTTTGACGGCGAGCTGTTCGATGTTCTCTCCCGTGAGGGCAAGGCACCCGGCGGCTATTGCACCTCTTTCCCCACCTATCGTATGCCCTTTATCTTCTCTAACTTTAACGGCACATCGGACGATGTCGATGTGCTGACCCATGAGGCAGGCCATGCCTTCGCGTTCTACCGCGCGATGCACTCCGATATCCATCCTGATCTCCAACAGCCGACCATTGAAGCCTGCGAGTGCCACTCCATGAGCATGGAATTCCTGACGCAGGACTATCACAAGAATTTCTTCGGTGCGAACACCGCGAAATATGAGCTGGCGCACTGCGAAGACAGCCTCGATTTCATTCCCTACGGCTGCATGATCGACGAATTCCAGCATCGGATGTACGAAAACGAGAACCTGACGCCCGACGAGCGCAACGCCGTGTGGGAGGAGCTGGAGCATAAGTACCGTCCGTGGCTCGATATGGACAATTTGCCCTTCTACGGCAGATATTCCCATTGGCAGTGGAAGCTGCATGTCTATCTGCATCCGCTGTACTATATTGATTATTGCATGGCGCAGACCGTTGCCTTCCAGCTTTGGACGCTTTCCATGAAGGATAAGGACGAGGCATGGAAGCGCTACCTTGCGTTCGTGGATAAAGCAGGCACCATGACCTTCGCCGATCTCTGTCACAGCGCCGGGCTGCGCGTGCCCTATGAGCAGGGGACGATCCGGGATGTCGGCGCAGGCATCCGCGACTGGTTGAAGGAAAATGCCTGAATGATCGGAAAGCTCTGAACAGACCGGCGGCGGACATCGGAGCCTGTTTTCGGCGGAAACGGTTTGAGACAGGGGCGCTCCGTTGACCGCAGCGGCGGGCCTGTTCGGAGCTTTCTATGATAAATATACCATATATACCGTATATTCTCTGCAAATGTTTTGGGAAGCTAAAGTATTTTGAATCGAATTATGAAAAAAACTGATGTTTAGCGCAGGGATTCCTTGGAATTCGCGGAAAAAACGGAATATTAATTTGTGTGAAATGCCTAAAAGCAAAAACAAAAACTGATTGAGTTTTATCGAAAACGCATTTTTTTCCCGAGGATTGTTATAAATTCAATTTATCTGTTGATTCTGTGGGCGTTTTGTGCTATATTATCGGAAAGAATTTGTCTTTTCTTGTTTTTCGGTGGTGAGCCTGTGGTTTCAAGAAAATACGCGAAGGACTACCGGCTGGAGCCGTATTTGGATTCCTCGGGACGCATCCGCGACCGTGCGGTATACTGCGGTGCCTATTATGTATTTGAAGCACCGATGCCTGTGATCCGAAGACGAATGCTTTGGCTGATCGCGGCAACGGTGATGTATACCGCCTGCGTTCTGGTACCGCTGCTTATCCCGAACCTGATGACGCGGCAGATGTATGTGATGCTGCCGCAATGCGCTGCGCTGATCCCTGTTTATATGTTCTCGGCTGCGATCTGGCGGATCGCAACGGCAGCCAAGCCGGTCATCCGTGAGCATAAAGAGCGGATCGTCCGCCGCATGCGCATGGCGGTGATCGTTGCGCTGGTGTTCAGCGCGATCAGCCTCATCGGTGCGATAGTTGCCCTGTGTATCGTGGATGGATTGGGCGCAACGGATTGGCTCGTTGCGGTCTGCAGCTTGATCCGGACAGTGCTCTGCGTCCTGATACTGCCGCTGCGCACCGGCTTTCTGATGAAGGAAAGCGAAAGTACTCCGAAGGATTCGGAGCAATAACGGATTCTACCCGTAGTTTCACGGTGGAATAACAAAATCATATAGGAGGATATGAAAATGAAGAAACTGTTAGCACTTCTTCTGGCCCTGTGCATGGTCGTATGCCTGTTCGCAGGCTGCTCCAACGAGCCCGAAGAAACCGTTGCTACCGATCCGAGCTCTGAAGCTCCGACCGATCCCAGCAACGAACAACCGACTGAACCCGCGGACGATTATACCGGTGACGAGAGCCTCGTTATCGCGTATGACAAGTTCTCCGAGAAGTTCTCCCCGTACTTTGCCGACTCCGGCTACGACCAGGATGTCGTAAGCCTCGTCAGCCTTGGCCTGCTGAGCACTGACCGTGAGGGCGCTATCGTCATGAACGGCATCGAAGGCGAAGTCCGTCCCTACAACGGCACTGACTACACCTACTACGGTGCTTCCGACCTCGTCATCACCCAGAACGATGACGGCTCCGTCGATTACGACATCACCATGAGAGACGACCTCGTATGGTCCGATGGCACCCCCATCACCATCGACGACGTTCTGTTCACCATGTACTCTTATGCTGACCCGACCTATGACGGCTCCAGCACCTTCTACGCTCTGCCCATCGAAGGCATGGCTGAGTACAGAAACTCCATGGCTTACAAGGCCGACTACATCCTCTCCCTCGGCGAAGGCAGCACTGACTTCAGCGTTGTCACTGAGGACGAGTACAATGCTTACTGGGAAGCTTTCTATGCCGGCGGCGAAGCTTTCGCGCAGAGCATCATTGACTACGTTCTGAACAACTACGGTGCAGACTACGGCGCAGTTGATGCGATCACCGCTGCTGCTCTGTGGGGCTATGAGCTTCCCTCCAACGACACTGCCGCTGCCGATATGTTCAAGATGATGGTCGAGAACTACGGCTACGACACCTCCGACGACGGCATCAACAGTGAGATCGCTGACATCTCCATCTCCGACTGCATCTATGCAGCTCTGGGCGATAAAGCAGAATCCTACAAGACCGTCATCACCCTGGACGATTCCGTGAAGAACATCTCCGGCATCACCAAGACCGGCGACAACTCCATCCGTATCCACACCACCAGCTACGATGCTCCCGCTGTTTACCAGCTCGGCATCACCATCACTCCGATGAGCTACTACGGCGACCCCGCCCTGTTCGACTATGAGAACAATATGTTCGGCTTCGAAAAGGGCCACCTCGATAAGCTCCGCTCCGAAGAGTGCATGACTCACCCCATGGGCGCCGGCCCCTACAAGTTCGTCTCCTTCGAGAACGGTCTCGTTACCTTCGAAAAGAACGAGAACTACTTCCTCGGCGAGCCGAAGATCGACAACATCATCTTCCAGGAAGTTTCCAACTCCGACCGTATTTCCGGTATCGTTAACGGCACTATCGACGGCGGCGAAGTCTCCTTGAACACCGAAGTCGCTGAAGTCATCAGAGGATACAACACCAATGGTGAGCTGGTTGACGGTGACGTCATCCATACCTCCCTCATCGACAACCTCGGCTACGGCTATGTCGGTATTAACGCCAACACCGTGAATGTCGGCGGCGACCCCGGTTCTGAGGCTTCCTGCAACCTGCGTAAGGCTCTCATGACCGTTCTGGCTGTCTACCGTGACTCTTCTGTCGCGTCCTACTACGGCGAGCTGGCATCCGTCATTGAGTACCCGATCTCCAACACCTCTTGGGCAGCTCCGCGTCCCGCTGACGAAGGCTACCGGAGAGCTTACTCCGTCGATGTCGATGGCAACCCCATCTACACCGCTGATATGACCGAGACCGAGCGCTATGAGGCTGCTAAGAATGCCGCTATCGGCTTCTTGAAGGCCGCTGGCTACACCTTCGACGAGGCTGCCGGTGTCTTCACCGCTGCTCCCGAGGGCGCAAAGCTTGAGTACGAGCTCATCATCCCCGGCGATGGCAAGGGCGATCACCCCGCATTCTCCATGGTCACCGGCGCACACAACACCCTGGCTGAGATCGGCATCAACCTGATCATCAATGACCCGGCTGACTCCAATGTCCTGTGGGATACCCAGGATGCCAACCTGCACGAGCTGTGGACTGCTGCTTGGGGCTCCACGGTTGACCCCGATATGTATCAGGTCTACCACTCCAACAACGTCATCGGCAAGGAAGGCGGCACCGGCTCCAACAAGTACAACATCGCTTCTGAGGAACTCGATGCTCTCATCATGGAAGCTCGTACCTCTGCTGACCAGACCTATCGTAAGTCCCTCTACACCGAGGCTCTGAATCTGATCATGGACTGGGGCGTTGAGCTTGCTACCTATCAGAGAAAGCTTGCTAACTGCTTCTCCGCTGAGCGCATCAACATGGCTACCATGACCCCCGACCAGACTCCGTTCTGGGGTTGGATGAACGATATCCAACTGCTTGAGATGTATTAATTAGCGAAGGCTAATTGAATTTCACCGCTGCTGTGCCCCTTCACGGGGCACAGGCAGTGCGTAAATATCGTTGTATTTACGTCATGATGACATGCCTCCTTTCCGGGAGGCATGTCATCGCGGGTTATAAAAATAAAGGTCGGAGAGGTATATATGTTCAAATTTATTCTAAAGCGCTTGCTGCTGAGTCTGATGATACTCTTCTTCGTGTTATTCATCATTTATGGACTTATGTATTCCCTGCCGGCAAGCTACCCTGAAAAAAGAGCGAGAGAAATGGCCTCCAAGGCAGGCCAGACGAAATCCTATGAACAGCTATTAGACGAAATGAATGCGCGTTACGGCATGGACAAGGATAATGTCTTTGGCGGTTATATGACTTGGCTGGGATCCGCTGTCAAAGGCGATTTCGGCGATAGCTGGACTTGGACGCAGCCTTGTACAAAAGTTTTTACCAGTAGGATCTGGTATACGTTTGCTCTAAATGTCATCGTATTCTTGATAGAAATATCCCTTGCGATACCATTAGGTATTTTAGCGGCACGAAAACAGTATTCTATGATAGACTATACTGTTACTGTTCTTGCGATGATCGGCATATCCATGCCTTCGTTCTTCGTCGCAACGTGTCTGAAAATGATTTTCGGCGGAATTTTGCCGATGTACGGCACGGTCTCACCGGATGCTGCGCTTACAATGACGGAATTTGAACAGTTCATTGATATGGCGAAGCATTTTATCCTGCCGAGTTTGACTTTGATTCTTGTTGGCATGGGCGATCTGATGCGTTATACGCGTACCAACACCCTCGAAGTGCTGAATGCGGACTATATCCGCACGGCGCGCGCGAAGGGTCTTGCGGAGAAGCGCGTCATCAATTACCATGCGTTTAGAAATACACTGATCCCCATTGTCACCATCGTTGGCAATATGCTGCCGGGCCTGTTCGGCGGCGCAATGATCACGGAACAGCTCTTCAGCTTCCAGGGCATTGGTCAGGCATCCTTTGCCTCGATGATGGGCGGCGATATTCCCTTTACCATGTTCTATCTCGGGTTCTCCACCATTCTGACTCTGCTCGGTACGCTGCTGGCAGACATTCTCTATGCCGTGGTCGACCCGCGTGTCCGCGTGAACTAAGGAGGTGCTTTCATGGAAAGAAATAGTTTAAATGAAGCCCTGAAGCGCCGCGGTGAAAACGCGAACAAAAATGTCGGTGAAGAGGCGGGCGGTCTGGATGACAGCCGCCGCGTAAAGGTGCTCTCTCCCGGCAGACTGGTGTTCAAGCGCTTTGTGCGCAACCGTTTGGGAGTGATTGGCTTCTGCATTTTGGTTGCCATTTTTGCGTTCTCATTCATTGGACCGTTTTTCTACTCCTACGGCGAGACACAGGTCTTTACTCACTACAGCATGATGCAGCGCGAGTTTGCGCACGCGAAGTTTAACACAGAGTTTACCCAGAGCGCGATCCCCGATGTGGAGCCTCTGCCCATAAAGGTGAAGCACTCTACGAACTCCTTTATTAAGGAGATGGCAGAGAAGAATCTCACGGACTACACAGTTTCCGCGAGCGAAACCGGCGAGCTTTATGTGCTTGAACAGATCAATGAAAACGTCTATTGCTGGTTCCGCGAGACAGGTACGCAGATTGGCACCTATACTTCTGCTGCAACCATTTGCTCCGATTTGAACTATCTCCGTGATGCAGTATCCGCTACGGCAGATGACGGCACGGCGGTCGATGCGGGACTTTTGGAAGCAGCAAGAGCTGCCTTTAAGACTTTGAAGGGCAGCAACAAGGAAGCGTCCTTTGAATATGAAGGTGAAAGCTATCTTGTGATCTCGCTGGGCAAGCAGGACTTCTCTCTGAAGTATGCCAATTCCGCGATCGAGGGGCTGAGTGCCTCCATGGCGGAGGATGAGGCAGCGCTGATCGAAGCGGCTGCCGCGGCGCTGGAGGACGGGACCTGTTGCTTTGAGTATAACGGAGACCGGTACACTGTTATGGATGTTGAAGGCATGCCGCATACTCTGACGAAGATCACGGGCAGGGAGACTGTCTCCTATTATTCCAATTTGACGCTGAACCTTGCCGATGGGCAGGACGGCTTGAATCGCGACGCGATGAAAACTGCCGCTTTGTCGAGCTTTGCCGGTGATGGCAGCTTTGAATTTGACGGCGCGAAGTACACCCTTGATGCGGTGGAGCTGGGGATCACCAACGAAGCCGGTGAGAGTGTTGCGCTGTTCACTGAGATGTCCGTTGTTGACTCGAACTCCCAGGATACATTCTCCATTGCGTTCAAAGAGGCTTTGAACGAGACTTTGAGCGCGATGAAGGAAACCAACGCAAAGGAAGGCAGCATTACCTGGTCGTTGAGCCAAAAGGACATTGAGAAGGACGAAGAGGGCAATGAAATTTTGGTGGATAAGCTCGACGATAACGGAAATCCTATCTATGAGGATGAGGTTCTTAAGATCACTGAGCTGACGGGCAACTATACCATCACCAGAGAGCTTCCGTTCTATGTCATCGAAAAGTTTGCGCCGATGAGTTCCGAACATCCCTTCGGCACTGATGGTCACGGCATGGATATGCTGGCTCGTATGATGTATGGCGGTCGTGTTTCCCTGATGGTCGGTTTTATCGTCGTCTTTTTGGAGATGGTGCTCGGCATCATCATGGGCGGCATTGCCGGCTACTTTGGCGGCTGGGTCGACACCCTCATCATGCGTCTGGTCGAGATATTCTACTGCATCCCGAGTTATCCGATCCTGATCATATTAGGCGGATTTATGGATGCGTCAAGAATGCCGGCTACAGAACGACTCTATGTTATGATGGCGGTTCTCGGTGTTCTCGGCTGGGCAGGCGTGGCGCGTATGGTGCGCGGTCAGATCCTCTCGCTGCGTGAGCAGGAGTTCATGGTCGCGGCAGAAGCCACCGGTGTCCGTGTGCGTCATCGTATTTTCCGCCACCTTGTTCCGAATGTCATGCCGCAGTTGATCGTTTCCGCGACCAGCGGCTTGGGCGGCGTTATTCTGACGGAGTCCTCGCTGTCCTTCCTCGGTCTGGGCGTTAAGTTCCCGTTGGCAACTTGGGGCAATATGATCGACTTCGTTACCGGTCTGAATGAAAACCTTGCACGATATGTGTATATTTGGCTGCCGGTAGGCTTGCTGATCTGCTTGACGGTTATCTCCTTCAACTTTGTCGGCGATGCCCTGCGTGATGCGTTTGACCCCAAGATGAAGAGATAAGGAGGTATTCCGAATGGCATTGTTTAAGAAGAAAAATCGGGGTGACTCCTATATCTCCGCGAAGGAGTCCCGCCGAATCACAAGGATGAACCGCAAGATCACCAACAAGCTGGAGCATGATCGTGCGGATGCCAATAAGGATCCCGCGCTCTATACCACAAAGATGCGCGACCCGAATAACGTTCTGGAGCTGGAAAACGTCTGTACGCACTTCTTTACAGACGTGGGTATCGTCCGCGCGGTCGACGGCATTTCCTTTGATGTGCCGAAATGCTCGACGGTTGGTGTGGTCGGTGAGTCCGGCTGCGGCAAGTCGGTTACCAGTCTGTCCATCATGCAACTTTTGCAGCGTCCGACCGGCCAGACCGTCGGCGGCGAGATCCGCTTGAATATGGGCGACGGGAAAGCCTATAACATTGTTAACACACCCACAAAGATCATGCAGGAGCTTCGCGGAAACAAGATCTCCATGATCTTCCAGGAGCCGATGACCAGTCTGAACCCTGTGTTCCGTATCGGTATGCAGATCGAAGAGGTCATTAAGCTGCATAATCCCGAGATGTCCAAGGAGGACATCAAAGCGCGTACGCTGGAAATGCTTGAGCTTGTTGGCATTGCCAACAAGGAAGGCGTCTATCGTATGTACCCTCATGAGCTTTCCGGCGGTATGCGTCAGCGTGTTATGATCGCGATCGCACTTGCCTGTAATCCGGCATTGATCATCGCGGACGAGCCGACAACGGCACTCGATGTTACCATTCAGGCGCAGATCCTCGATCTGTTGCGGAACCTGAAGGAAAAGATCAACAGCTCCATCATGCTTATCACGCATGACCTTGGTGTTGTTGCGGGTATGGCGGATTATGTTGTTGTTATGTACGCCGGACGAGTGATCGAAAAGGGCACTGCGGATGAGATTTTCCACCATCCGATGCACCCGTACACCATCGGTCTGATGAAGTCCAAGCCGGTCGTCGGCAAGAAGGTCGACGAGTTATATAACATCCCCGGCAGCGTTCCGAACCCCGTGGATATGCCGAACTATTGCTACTTCCGCGACCGCTGCGAAATGCAGTGTGATAAGTGCAGCGGCAAGTATCCTCCGGAGATCAAGGTCGGCGATACGCATTATGTTTCCTGCTATCGTTTTTTTGATGACGGCGAGATCATGGGTTATCCCAAATCTGTAAGTGTGGAGGATCTGCAAAATGGCTGACGATAAAGTTTTAGAGCAGAAGGCGTCCACGGATAACCGTTTCGATGGCGCAGAGAACGATCCGGATAATCTGCTGGTCGTTAAGAATCTGAAAAAGTATTTTCCGATCAAGTCCAGCTTCTTCCGCGTGACGGTGGGGAATGTCAAGGCTGTTGACGATGTTTCCTTCATCGTCAAGCGCGGCACGACCATGAGCTTGGTTGGCGAGTCCGGCTGTGGCAAGTCCACCATCGGCAGAACGATCCTTCGGCTGCACGAAAAGACAGCCGGTGAGGTTTACTTCAACGGTCAGGAGATATTCTCCCTGTCGAAGTCCGACCTCCGCAAAACAAGACCCGCAACCCAGATCATCTTCCAGGATCCGTATTCCAGCCTTTCTCCGCGTCTGCCGGTCGGTGAAATTATCGGTGAGGCAGTCCGCGAGCACGGTATTGTCCCGAAGGAAGAGTTTGACGACTATATCACCCGTGTTATGGAAGCCTGCGGACTGGCAGAATATCATAAGGATCGCTATCCGCATGAGTTCTCCGGCGGTCAGCGTCAGCGCATTTGCATTGCGCGTGCCCTGGCGTTGAATCCCGACTTCATCCTTTGCGATGAGCCGGTTTCCGCACTGGATGTTTCCATTCAGGCGCAGATCATCAACCTGCTGCGTGACCTGCAGAAGCAGTTCGGTCTGACCTATCTGTTCATCTCCCATGACCTGTCTGTCGTTGAGCATATTTCCGATACGGTCGGTGTTATGTACCTTGGTAATCTTGTTGAGTACGGTAATAAGGAGGATCTGTTTAAGCATCCGCTGCATCCGTACACCGATGCGCTGTTTTCCGCAATTCCGGTGCCCGATCCGGATGTGAAGATGAAGCGAGTGATTTTGGAAGGCTCGATCCCGTCGCCTGCCAATCCGCCTTCCGGCTGTAAGTTCCATACGCGCTGCAAGCATTGTATGGAGGTCTGCAAACAAGAGGCTCCGGAGGAAAACTGGGTCAACGAGACACATTATGTCCGGTGCCACCTCTATGATAAGGGGCGCGAGGAAGAACTGCAAAAGTATCTGAATGAAAAGGCAGTCAGCAGCACATAATATTAAAAAATGGGGAGAGCCATAGGGCGCTCCCCATTTTGCAAAGGAGATCGGCAATGAGTAGAAGAACGAAACAATACGATGATGATGACGGTCGCACGATCGCGCCGATGAACATTGAAGGAATGCCATGGTATGTCGGTCCCTCCGCCGCCGGGTCGAAAAAAAAGAAGAAGCCGGAAAACGGCGAGGAGGAAGAATCCCCCGAGGCGCAATATCGTCGGCAGCTCATGGAGGAGGATCCCGATGCCTATCGAAAGCTGGACAAACGCGAGAGACGCGCATTGATGTTTGCGTCTTTTAAGGCAGCGATGTTGGTTGCAGGCGTATTTTTGGTGGGCTTCACGATCTTCATTTGTTTTTGTGTCTTTGTTTGGTTCCGATAATAGCATCGACCCGCGCAGCCTTCGTTGCTGCGCGGGTCGATGCTCTTCTATATGCGTATGGCGTGTCGGAGTAGGAAGAGCTGAGTGGTGACAAACGCTTTTTTTCCCCTCGACTGCCGTTGATGCGCTCGGTGGGAAGATGTCACTGCACGGTAGTCAAGGTTTGCGGACGGAGGTGCAGCCTTTGATCGCGGTGAAGCTTTCCGCGCTGATCACATGCTCGATGCGGCAGGCATCCTCTGCAGCGGTCTTTGGGGACACGCCCAGCGAGATGAGCCATTCGGTTAAGACGGTATGGCGCTCATAGATCCGCTCCGCGATCTCCAAGCCTGCAGGGAGCAGGGTGATGCTGCCGCCCTCTCCGACGCTGATATAGCCGTTTTCCCGCAGATTGCGCATGGCAATGCTGACGCTGGGCTTGGAGAACTCCAGCTCGTTCGCAATGTCGATAGAGCGGACGATCCCATTGCGGTGCGTGAGGATCAAGATCGTCTCTAAATAATTCTCTGCCGATTCCTGAATTTTCATATTGTCCTCCTTACGGCTGTGCTCTGTATGCTTCAGCGAATGAAGTTGGTGCGCACCGGTTTTTCATAATTCGGCGCTGCAATACCTGCTGCCTTGCCCGCCTCGATGCAGCGAAGAAGCCATGCCATATTCTCTCCAAGGGTGCGCATCGTCTGTAAACCCTCTTCGTCCTGCAATACCTCCTCGGGCGTATTGCCGTGTACCTGATTCCAGTATTGGGAGGTGACGATCGGCATGGAGTTGATGGAGAAATACTTATTCAGACGGTCAAATGCAGCCGATGCGCCGCCTCTGCGGCAGGAGACAACTGCGGCACCGGGCTTTCCTTTGAGCTTATTTCCTGCGCTGTAGAAAAGCCGGTCAAGAAACGCCGTCGCCTGACCGGCGGGACCTGCATAGTAGACGGGTGCGCCGATCACGATGCCGTCAAATTCGTCCAGTCTTGCGGCAAGCTCGTTGACACCGTCATCAAAAATGCAGGGGATTCCGTCCTTGCATTTGCGGCAGGCAATGCAGCCGGCGATCGGCTTCTTCCCAATTTGGAAAAGCTCCGTTTCCATGCCGTGATTTTTTAAAACCTTTTCCACCTCGCTGAGCGCGGTAAAGGTGCAGCCGTTGGCATTTGGGCTGCCGTTCAAAAGCAATACCTTCATAGCTCCCTCCTATTGTCTGCGAATATCGTCCCCGGCAAATTGCACCAAGCGATAGGTCCCGATGACGCGGGAGGCGATCTGCGGGCTGTAGCGCCGCTCAAATTCGCGGTCTTCCATATTGGTCGAGATGATGGTGGCGCGGTTTTCCATCATACGCGTATTGACCAGATCGTAGAGCACGGAGATGGTAAACTGCGTTGTCAGCTCCGTGCCGAGATCGTCTATGATCAAAAGGTCACATGCAAAGTACTTGCGGGTATGTTTACCCTCTTCCTCATGCTCTGCGCCGAATTTTTCCGCCTCGAAATCTGCAAATAAATGTGTGGCAGTGTCATAAACAATGCCGTAGCCGCGGTCAACCACCTGACGGGCAATACAGGCGGACATATAGGTTTTCCCAAGTCCGGTTGCGCCGGTAAACAGCAGGCTGCCCGAGGCGGGGGTAAAGCTTTGCGCGTATTTTGCGCACATGCGGAGGTTTGACTGCATTAAGCGGCGCGGAGTCGTGCCGAGGTCGTTGTCATAAGTGTCGGGATAGACATCCAAACGGAAGTTTTCAAAGGTATCCTTGCCCGAGCCGAGCAGATTCGACAGAGCAAGCCGCTGCTCCTGACAGCATAACTCGTGCAGGCAGGTGCACATCTGCGCACCGCGATAGCCGGTGTCGCCGCACTTTTCACAGAGCGGCGCATCATCCAGCCAGCCTTCCTCGAAGTCGGCCGCCTCAATGATCCAATCCCGCTCCTGCTGCAAAGCGAGATTCTTGTCGCGAACTTTTGCAACGGCTTCTGCGGGATCTTCTCCCTTCCGCAGCGTGGCTGCCATAAGCTGCGTCATAGTGAGACGGAGGGTGCGGTCGATCTCGGCAAGACGGGGATAGCGCTCATAGGCGATGCGCAAATGCGCTTCATACTCCCGCTCATGCGCCAGCCGCGCCTGCATCAGGCGTTCCCGTGCGCGGCGGAGAATGTCCTCGCTGTATGGCATATGTCAGTCCTCCTGATCTTCTTTCAGTGCGTTCTGCACCGCTTTCTTTGCCAGCGGAGAGAGCTTGTCGCCATGCCGCTGGAAGCCGTCCCTCTTTCGCCTCGATACGGAGGGAGGTGCGCCGTCTCCCAAGGCAATTTCCTGCGGCGTATGCAGATTTTTCTCGTGCCAGCTTTTGAGAATGGAATTCATGTAAGGCCATTTGAACGAACCGATCTGATTACAGGTGCGTTCATAGGCGAGGTTGATCGACGCATCGGGGAAGCCCATCGAGACCCAAGTTGTCAGATAGCGCTCCTCCTCGGCGGTCAGCTTGCGGTTATCGATTTGCAGCATCAGCCGGAGCTGCTGTATCCGCGTAAAAAGACGCCGCTGCGCTTCCACATGGAAGCAAGCCGCTTCAATGGTCTCAATGCCCTCGTCCGCCCAATGATACGCCTCTTTCTCAATGGTGCGCATGGAGGGAGCGCGGATCCCCTTTCGTCGGTTGCGCTCAATGCAGTAATTCAGCAGCAGACCCACCACCTCCGTCGGCAGACGCAGATAGTCCGTAAAGGAGAGCAGCGTTTTCAGCTCCTCGGTGGAGAGCGTCCGACCGAGCCGCCGCTGTGCCTCGCCGACCAGCTTGGAAAATGCCGCGCGGTTGTCGCGCATCGCCTCGCGCAGATCGGCGTCCGTATAAACAGGCTTTTCCGGAGCAAGGGCAGGCTTTGCCGGCGAATCCCAAAGACCCAACTGCATCAGACATTCCTTTGCTGCAACGATCTGCGGGGCGGTAAAATGCAGCGCGTCCATCGCCGTTTCCAGCGGCTGCTTTGATTTGCGGTAAAGATAGAGCGCCACCGCGTCGGGACAACTGCAGGAAAGCAGCTTGCGAGTTTCTTCGGTTGTCAGCGTTACGCTCTGCATATCTCTATCTCCTTATCGCATATATGATTGCATCGCGCATATCGCCGATACCGACGATATGCGCGTCAGCGTGTCGAAAAAGCCCCCGATGTGTCATTGCGAGGAGCGAAGCGACGTGGCAATCTAATAGAAAAAGTTTCGTATTCGCCGGAATACATACAAGATGCTAAATGATTCTGCGAGAT
This sequence comes from Oscillospiraceae bacterium, assembly GCA_016302005.1. The sequence continues at coordinate 21,783 of JAEDOK010000002.1, forward strand.
TGCCACGACCCCTTCGGGGTCTCGCAATGACAAAACTGTAGTTATTTGACAGTCTGTCGCGCATATCGCCGATACCGACGATATGCGCGTAAAAAGTTGGTTTGATTTCAGCAATCCTATTATAGCATAAGGCAGCGATAGGGACAAGCACAGACGACCGCAGAAAATATGAAATTTTTCAGTGCGAATTTTGGCGGTGACCTATATCTTGTGGCGGTCAGCGGACTATACCACAAAGCCGCCGTTGACCGGCAGGTTTTGTCCGGTTACGAAGTTGGCGCGGGCGAGGTATAAAAGCGCCTCGGCGACATCGTCGGGCGAGCCGTTTTTCCCCAAGGGGGTCTGCTCCGCCAGATCACGCAGCGTCTCGTCTCCGACGGAGGCGCACATATCCGTCAGGATCACGCCGGGGGAGACGCAGTTGACGCGGATGTGAGACGGACCCAGCTCCTGCGCCAGCGCCTTTGTCAACGCGATCACCGCGCCCTTTGTTGCAGAGTAGGCAACCTCGCAGGATGCGCCGACCTGCCCCCACATGGAGGCGACATTTAAAATACAGCCCGACTGCTTTTGCAGCATCGCGGGTAAAACGGCGTTGACGCAATGATAGATCCCGTGTACATTCACCGCAAACAGGCGCTGCCATTGTGCCTCGGAAATTTGTGAGATCAGCCCATAGTGGCAGATGCCCGCGTTATTGATAAGAATATCCACCGACGGAAGCTTTGCCACTGCCGCGCGGACGGCTGCCGCATCGGCAACATCGCAGCAGATCGCTCTTGCGCCCGTCTCCGCTGAGACGGCCTGCGCTGCCGCGTGATTTTTTGCATAGAAAAAGGAGACTTCAAAGCCCTCGGCGGAGAAAGCGCGAACTGCGGCTGCGCCGATGCCTCGGCTGCCTCCCGTGATTAAGACATGTTCCATTTCTTTCCTCATCTTATGAAACAGACGCCGCGTCAGCGGCGTCTCAGACTGTCAAAAAAACTACAGTTTTGTCATTGCGAGACCCCGAAGGGGTCGTGGCAATCTCGCAGAATCATTTAGCATATTGTATGTATTCCGGCGAATACGAAACTTTTTTTATTAGATTGCCACGTCGCTTCGCTCCTCGCAATGACACGTCGGGGACTTTTTCGACACGCTGAGACGCCGCGTCAGCGGCGTCTGGATTTCGTCTTATGCTCGTATTGACGGCAGCCGGAGATTTTACTGTCAGAGTCAGACATGAACTGCTTCAGCTTTTCCTCAAAGGTCAACGGAGCCTTTGGAGCGGCAGGCTTCGGCGCTTCACTGCGGGGACGCGAAGGACGGCGTTCCTGCTCCTGCGCGCGTTTGATGGAGAGGCTGATCTTGCCCGCGTCATCAATACCGATGATCCGGACGCGGACGCTGTCACCCTCGTGCAGATGATCGTGGATATCGCTGACATAGGAATTCGAAACCTCAGAGATGTGAACCATGCCGGTGCGGTTCTCCGGCAGGAGAATAAACGCGCCGAATTTTGTGATGCTTTTGACTTTGCCTTCCAGCAATGTACCGACTGTAAACTCCATAGATGCAGTATGTTCCTCCGTTTATTTGCTGCTGTCGATGTAAATGACCTCACCGTCGCTGACGAGATTGAGGCGCTCACGGGCGATTTTGGTGACAGAGGCGTCCGTGCCGAGCTGCGCAAGGTCCTCTTGAAGCTCCAAATTAGACTGCTGCAAGCCGGAGACCTCTTCACTGAGCGCTTCTTTTTCGGCTTTGAGCGCGTTGATCTTTGGCTGAAGTGTGACGATGGTGACGATTGCGTATAGCATCACCGTCAGTATGACGAGCTTGGTAATGAGTGACGATTTGCACAGGCGCATCGTACATTCCTCCCGATCCTTTCTTTTGTGCGTTGCGAGGGTTTTGTCTTCTTATTGTAACCGATTTTCTCGCTCTTGAAAAGAGATATTTTACACTTTTTTTCAAAAAATCGAGAAATTTTCCGCACATTCGGCAAAACCACCGCAGAGGGAAGGTGACAATACGCCAAAATGTGGTGATCCATCGCGTAAAAAGGCGGCTGAGCGTTAAAAACCAGAGGAACATACCGAGTGCGGTGCCGAGCAGCATAAAGATGCGGTATTCACCGTTGCCGATCAGAAGAGCAAAGCAGAGATTCCCGAGCAGACACGAGAGGACAAACCACGCATCAAGCAGATGGGTCAGACCGCGCAGATTACGCCGCAGCCCGCGCAGCAGGTCATAATGCAGACCGTACAGCAGACCAAGCGCGGCGGCGAGCAGGAATTGACTGCCTTGCAGTCCGAGCGGCTGTTCCATCTATCGGAACAGGCGGCGCAGGAAGCCCCCGGTTTTCTGCGGCTCCTCATAGCTCAGAGAGTTGATCGTACCGCTGACGGCGACCTGACCGCCGTCAATGGAAAGTGTCTGCAAATGCAGCGCCTCGCCGCGGATGATCAGAATGCCGCGTGCCGTGTGCAGCACGACCGTTGTCTCGTCAAAGCTCTCAACCTCACTGACGCCGCTGACGGACAGCTTCGAGCGGTTATCGAGCCGCAGCTCATGGGGCAGTGTCTGAATGGAATCGTTCGCCATCGTCATCCCTCCGCACTATATATACGGCGCGGTCGGGGAAAATATTACTGAATCTCAGCAGGGTCGTATATCTCCGGCGGCAAAACATCCGAAAGCTCCACCAACGCGTGATTGAGGTCGCCGTAGCCGTCATAACGCACCGTGCGGCTGCGCAAAGTCAGTATGCTCGGCTCCAATGAGAGGGTCAGTGTCACGCAGGTTCCGCCCTCGGGATTACCACTGACAGCGATCGTCCCGCCGTGCAAACGGGCGATCTCACGGACAATCGGCAGCCCCAGCCCAATGCCCTGAGAAGAAGCGCCGAATTCGGAGGCGGAGAAGCGCTCAAAGATGGTCGACAGGATGCCTTGCTCGACCCCCTTACCGTTATCGTTCACCCGCAGCAGCAGGAGAAGCTCCTGCTTTTGCACGCTGAGGGTAATGGTGCTGCCGGAGGGACAGTGCGCTAAGGCGTTGGCAATTAAATTATATAGAGCGCGTTCCAGCAGTTGGCAGTCAATATCACCCCGCAGCGGTCTGACGGGCGGTGTGAACAAGAGCTGTACGCCGACGGACTCCGTCAACGGGCGTGCTGCGGAGACAAAATCGTTCAAAAAGCGGGTGATATCCGTCATCTCGCGGTGCGCTTCCTTGCGATGCAGCAGAAGCTGCGCGCCGTCGGACATCTGCCCGCACAGACGAATGAGCCGATAAAGTGCCTGATTCAGCTCTGCCGCAGCGGGAATCGGCTCTGTTTGCGTTTCTTCAAGCTGCTCAAACAGCGCGTTTGCCGCGTTCAGCATGGTGTGCAGCGGCCTGCGCAGGGTGACGGAGGCGCGTTCCACCGCCGCTGCCGTCGCGTTGACCTCCTGCGGTCGGCGGGCGGCGATGAAGAGATCACCTGCCTGCATCGCAAGGACGGAGGCGTCATACTCCGCGCCGCCGAGGATCATCGGCAGATGCAGCGTCCCCTCCCGCTGCCAAACCTCGTACAGCATCGCGTTATTCTCCAAAAGAGAGGAGACGGGAAGACCTTCGGCAAGCAGACCGCGCGCTGCGCCGTTGCACCATAGAATGCTGCCGTCGCGTACGAGAAAAACCGGCTGCGCCAACAGCTCTAAAATCTGCTTCAGTTCCATATCCATGTGCATCTCCTCCGTTGCTTTTGATCGTGCCGCCGTGCCCTACGATCCGCCTATGAAGCTATTATATATAGTTTGAGCTTTAACAGCATAGTAGGGTGTGGACATGTCTGCGCGGGTGTAGGAACAACCGAGTGCGTACAAACCGACAACCTGAGATTGCCGCGTCGCTGCGCTCCTCGCAATGACACGGAAAGGCTGCCCTCTTTGTCATTGCGAGACCGGTGCGCACACCGGTCGTGGCAATCTGCGGTTATAGTTTTGTACAAAGTCTGTAGTTCCTGCACGAGATTGCACCCGCAAGGGGTATGCCGCATCCGTAACGCTCGTTCCTCGCGAACGGCTGCGCTACCGCGTCGCTGCGCTCCTCGCAATGACAGGGTGGGGGAGGCTGTGCGCGGTTGGTAGTTTCTGCCCCGGTGCGCCCTACGAGAGCAGTTTTCTTTAGTATCTGTCATGACCGGAGAATATTGCACGGGAAAATCTTCCGTGTCGAATTTGTCGAATTTTGTCGAATTCGGTCGAAACTATCTGTATCATACATTATTTGTCATGCAAATGCAAGAGTGGTTACAAATAAATTGCGGAGGTCTCCGAACAAATCGGCTGCGGCACTTTTGCGTATCGTTTCGGAGCATTTCGAGCGCTTTTCCGTCGGCAATGAAAAACTTTCCCCAAAACGCGGTTGTCGCGGCGCATAGAGTGTGATATAATATAAGGAACCTCTGAACAAATCAGCGGCGGCGCTCGGCGGATCTTTTGCCGCAACTTTTCGGTTTGAAAACCTTGAAATACACAGAGTATTCCTGCGGTTTCCAAGCCTCAATTTGCGACAAAATCTCTCGCCGACCGCTCTTGCGGATTGATTCAGAGCTTCCATAAGCTCAGAAAGAAAGCAATTTGCGGAGGGAAGCAATGCGAGATACAATACTTGTCAGAGGCGCAAGAGAGAATAACTTAAAAAATGTAGATGTGGAGATCCCACGCAACGCACTCAGCGTGTTTACCGGGCTTTCCGGCTCGGGAAAGTCGTCTCTCGCGTTCGATACGATCTATGCCGAGGGACGCAGACGCTATGTGGAGTCGCTTTCCGCTTATGTGCGGCAGTTTTTGGGGCAGATGGACAAGCCCGATGTCGATGTGATCGAGGGACTTTCGCCTGCCATCTCCATTGACCAAAAGACCACATCAAAGAACCCGCGTTCGACTGTCGGCACGGTCACGGAGATCTATGACTATCTGCGTTTGCTCTGGGCGCGCGCGGGAACGCCCCACTGCCCGAAATGCGGCAGGGAGATTCGCCGTCAGAGCGTGGATCAGATCGTGGATAAGGTGCTTGCCATGCCCGAGGGAACACGCTTTCAGGTGCTGTCGCCCATCGTGCGCGGCAAAAAGGGCGAGCATACCAAGCTTTTGGAGGACGCGCGCCGCAGCGGCTTTGCCCGTGTGCGCATCGACGGCATCAACTACGATCTGAGCGAAGAGATTTCGCTGGAAAAGAATAAAAAGCACGCCATCGAATTGGTCGTGGATCGCCTCGTCCTGCGGGGAGACATTACCCGCAGACTGACTGACAGCGTGGAAACCGCCCTGTCCCACGGCGGCGGGCTTGTCATCATCCAGTGCCCCGACACCGGCGAGGAGACGCTGTTTTCCCGCAACTACGCCTGCGACGAATGCGGTATTTCCATGCCGGAGCTTTCGCCGCGCCTGTTTTCCTTCAATAATCCGCTCGGCGCATGCCCGGAATGCTCGGGCTTGGGCTTCCGCCTGAAGGTTGATCCCGCGCTTGTCGTCCCGAATCCCGATCTGTCCATCTATGACGGCGCGATTCAGGCAAGCGGATGGGGAAACATCAAAAACGATTCCATCGCGCGGATGTACTTCGAAGCCTTGGCGCTTAAATATCATTTCGACCTCAATACGCCGTTCCATGCGCTTTCGGAGGCTGCCCGCGAGGTGATTCTGTACGGCACAAAGGGCGAAAAGCTTCAACTGCATTATGAGCGCGGCAACGGCAGGGGAACGCTGGAGCAAGCGTTCGAGGGGATTATTCCCAATGTGGAGCGCCGTGCCCGTGAAACCCAGTCCGATGCCGTGCGAAAGGAGCTGGAGGAGCTGATGACGACCTCGCCCTGTCCGCACTGCGGCGGTGAGCGCCTGTCCGATATTGCCCGGGCGGTGACGGTCGGCGGGCTGTCCATCATGCAATTCTGCGCCATGCCGGTCAATAAGGAGCTGGAGTTTCTCGACACCCTGCACCTCGAGGGGGCGCAGGCGATCATTGCGGAGCAGATCCTTCGTGAGATTCGCTCCCGTCTTGGCTTCCTGCAGAGCGTCGGGCTGCAATATCTGACACTCTCCCGCTCTGCGGGGACGCTTTCCGGCGGCGAGGCGCAGCGTATCCGCCTTGCCACGCAGATTGGTTCGTCGCTGATGGGTGTGCTGTATATCCTCGACGAGCCGAGCATCGGTCTGCACCAGCGGGATAACGATAAGCTGCTTGCGACGCTGCGCCGTCTGCGGGATTTGGGAAATACCCTGATCGTCGTGGAGCACGATGAGGACACCATGCGTGCTGCGGATTATATTGTCGATGTCGGTCCCGGCGCGGGGATTCACGGCGGCGAGATCGTCGCGCAGGGCACCTTGCAGCAGATCATGGACACGCCGGAGAGCCTGACGGGGCAATACCTCTCCGGCAAAAGAAAAATCCCCGTACCGGCGCAGCGACGGCAGGGGAACGGCAAGCACCTGCGCGTCTGCGGGTGCTGCGAAAACAATTTGGATCATGTTGATGTGGACATTCCGCTGGGAACCTTTACCTGCGTGACGGGCGTTTCGGGCAGCGGAAAATCCTCTCTGGTCAATGAGATCATCGCCAAACGGCTGCTTGGAAAGCTCAACGGCGCGCGCGTCCGCCCGGGCAAGCATGACCGCATGGAGGGAATCAAAAATCTCGATAAGGTCATTGTGATCGACCAAAGCCCTATCGGACGCACCCCGCGCTCGAACCCGGCAACCTATACGGGGCTGTTCACCGATATCCGCGACCTGTATGCCTCCACCGCCGATGCCCGTGAGCGCGGCTACAGTGCGGGGCGCTTCTCCTTTAATGTCAAGGGCGGGCGCTGCGAAGCGTGCTGCGGCGACGGTCTGGTGAAGATTGAGATGCACTTCCTGCCGGATGTCTATGTACCCTGCGAGGTCTGCCACGGCAAGCGCTATAACCGCGAGACGCTGGAGGTGCTGTATCGAGGAAAGAACATCTCTGAGGTCCTGGAGATGACGGCGGATGAGGCGCTGGAGTTCTTCGAGCATCAGCCGCGCCTGCGTGAAAAGGTCGCCACGCTGGTGGAGGTCGGCTTGGGCTATATCAAGCTTGGGCAAAGCTCCACCACGCTCTCCGGCGGCGAGGCGCAGCGCGTCAAGCTGGCGACGGAGCTTTCCCGCCGTGCGACGGGGCGCACGCTCTATATTCTTGACGAGCCGACCACGGGCTTGCATATGTATGATGTGCAGAAGCTCTTGGAGGTACTCCAACGACTTGTCGATGTAGGAAACACCGTGCTTGTCATTGAGCATAATCTCGATGTCATTAAGACTGCCGATCACCTGATCGACTTGGGACCCGAGGGCGGCGACGGCGGCGGCAGGATCGTCGCCTGCGGTACGCCGGAGGAGGTTGCCGCCTGTGAAAAGTCCTATACGGGGCAGTATTTGAAAAAGGTACTTTTTGAGGAGTGACACACCATGACAAAGGATCGCCTGACGCGCCGCTTTCTGACGCGGGATCCCGACGCTTTGCCGGATGTGCAGCTGCTGGAGCTGCTGCTTCGTTTCAGTGCGGAGAATGCTGCGGGACTGGCTGCGCGGCTCATGGAGCAGTACCCGAGCATTGCCGCGCTGATCGAGGCGGACCCTGACCGGCTTGCGGAGATCGAGGGCATGAATGAGGAGAGCGTCCTGCTCCTGCGCCTTGTGCCGGAGCTGCACCGCCGCTATTTCCTCTCCCGTTCACAGGGGGAGACGCGGCTTTTGAGCAGCACGGATTTCGGACGCTATCTGCTGCCGTATTTCTACGGCGCGCGGGATGAGATGATCTACTTGCTCCTGCTCGACGCTGCCGGAAAGGTCTTGAATTGCCGGAAGTTAGGGCAGGGTAGCGTCAATTCCGCCAATGTGCCTACACGCCGTTTGGTGCAGGAGGCTTTGACTGCCAACGCCACCGGCATTGTCCTGGCGCATAATCACCCCTCGGGGATCGCGCTGCCGTCGAAGGAGGATATCGAGATCACCTTGCGCCTGCGCGACGCGTTAAGCGCATTGGAGATCATGCTCCTTGACCATATCGTTATTGCCGACGACGATTTCGTCTCCATGCGCGAAAGCGGCTATTTCCGAGATTACGGTTATTGAGCAGATGCCACGGTCTTCTCATTGACGGGTTTCGTTTTTGCAACAGCCCCTGTAGCGCCGGGACATGTCTCCTATGGCCGCGCAGCGGCAGACGGTACAGACAAACAAAATGATTACACACTCGGTAGTGCCTACACGCGGCGGGGACATGTCCCCGCCCTACAAAGAGTATCATAACGATGCCCCGGCATTATTTATGTTGACGAAAAGGATTACTTATACCAATCACCAATTAAAATGTGCAACGCGCATTTTAATTGCGATACCGTGATTGGTATGAGACGTATTTTCGCGATGCTTTCCTTATCATCGCGAAAATGCAACGCCGGTACGGCGTTGAAAACCGATTGAAATGAATATTTTAATCGGTTTTCAGTATTAGAAGCGGACAATTATTATGCTCGCTATGCAATACAAGACATAATGGACTTCTTTGGGAAAGAATTTGTGGAGAAATAGACGCTAACTTAATTGCTGTAAGGATGTAAGAATAGTTTGTGCGCCATATGTTAGAGAGCTTTCAGCAGTAGGGAAGAACCTGCTGCTGATTTTCTCCGTTTCTTACAAAGTTTCTTGAAAAAATTTATGAAAAATCACAAAAAAGGGCTTGACATTCACGGGCGCGTGTATT
>JAEDOK010000087.1 GCA_016302005.1 Oscillospiraceae bacterium
CACGATATCGCAATTAAAATGTGCTTTGCACATTTTAATTGGTGATTGGTATAATATTCTCCGTGCCGTCCACATCATTGCATAAAACCTATCTGTAGGGCGGGGACATGTCTTAAGCGGGTACAGGTACTAACAATAGGGAGTGCCTACACAAGATTGCCACGGCGCAAGCGCCTCGCAATGACAGAACAGGCTACCCCATTTGTCATTGCGAGGAGCGAAGCGACGTGGCAATCTCATGCAGGCGCTGATTGGCGTACCAAGAAACAAGCAACAGTAAAATGCACCCTACACGCTTCCCCATCCCCCATTCTATGCCAAACGCCCGCATCTTTTCCGACGCGGGCGTTTTATCTGTTTGATTTTATGCTGTCGCCGGCACCTTGCTCGAAACAGAGTATTCCGTCACATCGAGGATGGTCTCGCCGTCGATCTGCAGGGCGGTGGGTCGGTCAAATCTCACGGTGATCTCATGTCCCGTCAGGATTTGGCACATCTCCGTATGCTTGACATGCTCCCCTTTGAAGATGGAGGGGAAGACCATGAGGGTTTTCAGCTTTCCCGAACCGAACAGCAGGCTGACCGAGACGGTGTGGTCTGCATTATTGCGCTCCTGCCGGGGCGCGATCATCATGCCGCCGCCGTAAAATCTGCCGTGCATCGTCGGCGCGAGCCAGACCTTTTTGAAGGTATGGGTCTTCCCGTCCACGGTGATCGTCGCGTTAGCAGGCTTAAAATGGAAGAGCAGCCCCTTGATGGCAATGGAGGTATAATTCACCGGCTTATCCGAGGTGCGGCGCTGTTCGTCGCCGACTTGGCAGCAATAGCCGTCGATGCCGTAGCCGACGCCGTTGAGAAAGCGATAGCTCTTTCCCTTGACGGTCACGGTGGGAAGCTCCTGTAAATACTTCTTAATAGAGAACGGCGGTTCCCCCTTCTGCTTGCCAAGGTCGTGCAGGAAGTCATTTCCGCTGCCGACAGCAAAATACATGAGGTCATTCGGAATTTCCAGCTCCGCCGTGTCATTCAGGAAACGATTGATCGTACCGTCTCCGCCCGCGAGGACCACCGCGTCTTCCTTGGCGATCGCGGAAAAGAAGTCCGTATAGGCGCTGATTTTTGTCATGTCGTAGTAGCGCAGCTCCGCCTCCGGCAGGATCTCGTTCAGCTTCCGCGCCTCCTGCTCTCCGTGGCCGTTCCCCGCAAAGGGATTGAACAGAACATGATATACCATAAGTATCCTCTTTCTATTTGATTTCTTGTGCTTGATTATACTAGTTCATGCGCGGCTTCGCAATGGGCAATTCCATTTTTCTGACCAAAATCGACCGATTCCGACGCGGTTTTTGCATTGACACAGGTCGCCGTATGCGCTACAATGGGATTACAGAGGTGAGCGGTATGGAAAAAACCGTCCTGCGGAGTATGCTCCGAGAGAAAAAGCGCGCACTGACCGAGGCGCAGATCGAAAGCGCCTCTGCCCGTTTGGCGCAGATGTTGTTTGCGCACCCGATGTACCGTCAGGCAAACGCGCTCTATGCCTACTTAAGCTACAATCAGGAGGTACGCACCGAGGCGATCCTTCGCCAAGCCTTGGCAGACGGCAAGCGCGTCGCCGTGCCGAAGGTGTTCGGGGAGGAAATTCGGTTCCTCCGTTTTGACGAAAACACTCCCATTGCCCTCGGCTATAAGGGAATCCCGGAGCCGACGGAGGGCGAGCCTGCGGACGAGCCGGACGCACTCGTTCTGATGCCGGGGCTTGCCTTTGACCCTATGGGGCACCGCATGGGCTACGGCGGCGGCTTCTACGACCGTTTTCTCGCCAAGGAGCCCCACCCGACGATTGCGTTGTGCTATGATTTCCAGCTACTGTCCGACCTACCGGTGCAAGCGCACGATATTCCCGTGGACGCAGTGTTGTCCGCGCCGATCTTGGAGGAAAACGCATGAAGATTGAAGCTGTCTGTGAATATAACGAGCAAGGCTATCTGATCTACGCCGCGAATTATGTCGGCGCTTATGTCCGCGGCGCGACGGAGAATGAGGCGCTGTCAAAATTCAGCGGCGAGGTGCGCTCCTACCTTCGCTGGTGCGGCGTGTGCGAGCCGTCGAGGGAGGACGCCGAGGTCGAGATCGTACAGCGAAAAGAATCCGAACTGCAAATTTGCGACGCCGACTCCGACATTCTGTTTGACACCGAGCGCACGCCCTTAAGCGAGGCGGAGTATGCGCGGCTCAAGCTGCTGGTGTTGAAATCCGCCCGCGACTTCCGCAAACTCTACGCGAGCATTCCCAACCCCGATATCTCCGGCAGAGCGCCGCGCAGAACCTTTTACGGCGCGGTCCCCCGCACACCGAGAGAGATGTATGAGCATACGAATGCCGTAACCTCGTACTATACCGCCGCCTTCGGGCTGGAAACAGAGAATGTCCCGGACATATACGCCAATCGGATGCAGGCACTTGCCGAGCTGGAGACGCTGCCCGATTTTCTCTCGGAGAAGGTCTATATTGCCCCCGACGGGGAAAGCTGGACGATGCGCAAGGTGCTGCGGCGCTTTCTCTGGCACGACCGCATCCACGCCAAAGCCATGTGGCGCACCGCCGTCGCCCTTTGGGGCAGTGAGATCAAGAACCCCTTCTATTTTATATAACCCACACAGGCGGTCTCCCCATTCTCGGGAGACCGCCTGTTTTTTACTCCCTGTAGGGCGGGGACATGTCCCCGCCCTACAAAGGGTTTCATGACAACGACAAATGAGGGAGCCTTTCCATGTCATTGCGACCCAGTGCGTACACCGGGTGTGGCAATCTCGTGCAGGCACTCCCAAAACCGCCCTACAGATTGCTCCCTACGAATCCAAAAAATCGGCAGACAGGCACATTCGCCCGTCTGCCGATTTATATCATCCAATTATTACAGCTTCCGTCCCGCCAGCCAAACCTCTTTGCGATTCAGCTCTGCGTCGCAGATCACGAAGTCCGCGCATTTCCCTTCGGCAATGGAACCGACCTCGGAGAGTGCGCCGATCTGCCTTGCGGGATTGTAGGTCGCAGCGCGAATCGCATCCTCCCGGGAAATGCCGAAGGAAACCGCCCGCTGCATACATTCAAACAGATTCGTTGCAGAGCCTGCAATCGTGCCGTCCGCCAGCCGCGCAATGCCGCCTTTCAAAAACACCTGCTGACCGCCCAACTCATATTCGCCGTCGGGCATACCGCAGCAGCGCAGGGAATCGGAGATCAGCACCATGCGACTTGCGCCGAAAATGCGGAACGCCAAACGCACGGACGCGGGATGCACATGCTGTCCGTCCGAGATCAGCTCCGCGCTGACCTGCTCCGCCTCCGCAGCGGCAGCGATTACGCCGGGCTTGCGGTGGTGGATCGCAGGCATGGCGTTATACAGGTGCGTCAGATGGGTCACACCGGCTGCGATCCCCTTGCGGGCAGCGTCGTAGTCCGCATCCGTGTGGGCGATCGAGACGGTGCAGAGCGTTTTCGCCCGGCGGATAAACGCCTCCGCTCCTGGCAGCTCCGGCGCGACATCCACAATGCGGACAAGTCCGCCGCAGCCGTCCTGTAAGGCTTTGAACGCCTCGAAATCGGGATTCCGGAGATACGCGCCGTTCTGCGCGCCCTTTTTCTTCTCGGAGAAGAAGGGTCCCTCCATCTGAATGCCTCGCAAAGCGGCGGCATCGGAGAGTCTTGCGTCCACAAACGCCCGGGCAGAGGCAAACGCCTTTTCCAGCGTCTCATAGGGCAGGGTCATGGAGGCGGGAGCAAAGGAGGTCACGCCGTTTTTCGCCAAATACTTCGCCATCTTCTCCACGCCGGCAGCATCGCCGTCGGAGAAGTCCGCGCCGGAGTTGCCGTGCGTATGGACATCAATCAAACCGGGGATCACATACGCACCCTGAAGGTCGATCGCATCGGGCGCCGCCTCCCCGAGCACGTTGCAAAACCTCCCGTCCTCGACGGAAAACGCCCCATGTTCAAACCGAAACTGCTCAGTGTAGATATTCGCATTTTTAAAATTCATATTGTACTCCTCAAATAACTGCGTGTGTCACAGGAACAGGCCCCCTAACACAATTTTATAGCCCGTTGCATTTCTGACGTGCCCATGCAGGATCTGTGAAAGGAAGTGCCTGCATGGGATTGCCACAACCAGTGTGCGCACTGGTTTCGCAATGACATGCGGGTAGCTTTCACTGTCATTGCGAGGAGCGCAGCGACGTGGCAATCTCATGCAGAAACCACCAACCGCGTACCAATCCGCAATAGCGGGAAAGCTACAGTCGACAGACCTGTTCACTATTCACAATTCGCGATTTCCCTTACGCCTTCGCCTCCGGCAGGCTTGCCGCCGCGACGGACTGCCCGACCCGGCGGGTCTTTTCATCCGGCAGCATCACACACACCTTCTCCGCAAGCGCCGGATACTCCTCCCGCAGGATCTTCAGGCAGGTGTCCAAAATAATACTTCCGCCCACGCCCGACATCACGCGTCCGAGGACGATCATATGATGCACATCATAGAAGCGGCAGTAGAGCTTCATCGTATGCGCCAAATACGCGCCGATGGATTCAAAAATCTTCTTTGCCCGCTTGTCGCCCTTTTCCACAAGCTGCTGCACCGCCTTGAGCTTTTCGGCAGGTGTCAAGTTTTCGTCCAGCTCGATGCCCGCCTTGGGCGCGAGCTTGATCACCGCGTCCTGCGAGAAATACTTGCAGCCGACGCCGATGTCGGTGGACCACTCATCCTCCATCGCGCCCTCAAATAGATCCACCGGCGCAAAGGCAAGCTCGTTGAGCCAGCCGAGGACATTACCGTCGGCGTCCACATAGCCGACCGCCTCGCTTGTACCCATCGCCATGCCCATCACGGAGCCGCACTCCAAGCCCATTGCGCCCGCCAAAGCGGTCACATCGCCGTCGTTGGCAACCACAATGGGCACATCGCCGATCTCCAGCGCCGCGCGGTCATAGATGGTCTTGACAAGGTCGCGCTTTTCTCTCGGCACCTTGATAAACAGCGAGGAAACCATCGGGCTGTTGCCGATGAACACGCCCGCAGAGGAGACACCGATGCCGTCCACCCGGGGCATTTTGGACGCTGCGGTCTTGAACGCGGCAACGATGCCGTCAAAATGATACTGCGGGTCAGACTCTGTCTTCGGATGCCAGACGACCTCCTCGGAGTAGACGGTCTTGCCGTCGATAACAGCGGAGACCTTGCGGTCGGAGCCGCCCGCGTCAAAGCCGATGCGGCAGCCCTCCATATGTCCGCCGATGGAGACGGAGGACTCATTCGCCTGCGGGCAGTCCTCGATCGGGCAGTCGATGACCTCGAACGGCACCTCATACACATCCTGCATGAACTGCACGTCGAATTTCCGCTCACCTTCCAGGGTGTACGCCTGCTGCAGCCGCTGCGCCAGCGCGGAATCGCCGCAGATATAGATGCGGAAGCCGCCGATGGACCACAGGAGGAACTTCACATAGCGCTCGACAAAGCGGTAATCCGCCTCGCGCAGCTCCTCGGTGCCGTGAATTTTCGTGTGATGCACGGAGATCTTGCCCTTGTCGCGCTCGATGGCGATGGTGAGCGGCTTCTCCGCGCCCTTTTCATAAGCGTCGATCCAAACGCCGAAGGGGATAAAGTCCGTGTCCAGCACGGGAAGATTTTTGACGGAATATTCAATGCCTAAATACTTCATTGGTATCTCCTCAATGCTTTGCGGCTTCTTCCGCAACGATTTTTTGCATCTCGTCCCACTTTGTCTCCATGTCCGCCACAAGCTTAAGCTGAGCGCGGGCGCGGACGAGGTTATGTTCGGGGTAAGCGGTCTTGAAATAACGGTCGCCGTCAAGATAGTCGGTCAGGAAGCGCACCGCCAGCTCCAGCGTGATGATCTTCGCGCCGAGCGGCAGAAGCTCCGTCTCCTTCTCGGTCAGGCTGCGGCAGGCGGTAAGGTAGCCCGCCGTGTAAACGCGGAACAGCTCCAAATTGATGCCCATCTTGCTCAGATCCGGCTCATCCTCCGGGGCAGTCGCCGCGCCGAAGCGGATGGAGTCGCCGAAATCATACAGCGACGAGCCGGGCATGACGGTGTCGAGGTCGAGCACGCACATCGCCTTGCGCGTCTCGCGGTCGAGCAGGACATTGTTGAGCTTGGTGTCGTTGTGGGTCACGCGCAGGGGCAGCGCATTCGTTTCGAGCAGACGGCAGATGGTTCCCGCCTCCTCCTCCCGCGCCATGATAAAGTCAATCTCCGCCTGCACGCCTTCAGCTCTGCCCGCAGCGTTCTGCGCGAGGGCTTCCTTAAACATACGGTAGCGGTTAATGGTATTATGAAACAGTGGGATGGTTTCATGCAGCGTCTCTGCGGGAAAATCGCGCAGTAATTCTTGGAAACGCCCAAATGCGATGGCGCTTTCGTAAAAATCGCGATCCGTCTCCGGCGCTTCGAGGCAAATGCCGTCGGCAAACTCATAGCAGCGCCAATATTCGCCAGCTTCATCCACATAGGAATAATCGCCCGTGTCGGCAGTGACAAAATGCAGCGTCTCCGACGGGTCGGCTACGCGCTCGCTGAGGTATTTCGTCACTGCGCCGACATTCTCCATGACCGCCTTCGGGTCAGTGAAAACATATTTGTTGATACATTGTAAAATATAGACCTTGCCGTGTTCGGTCTTTACCTGATAAGTACTGTTAATATGCCCTGAACCAAATTCCTTGCAGCTGATGCAGGCACCGTCGGTCTGAAAATGCCCGACCACGGCATTCGGATTAAGGGTTTTCTTCATGCGGGATCATCCTCTCGTTTCTTTCATCCTATGCACAAATGGCTTTCGGGTGTGTAAATTCGATGTTACGGTGTTTGATTATAACACGCATTTACCAAAAACGCAAGCAAATAATACATTTTCGACGATGTTTTCCAAAAAAACCTCAGACAAACGCGAGTTTTGTAGGTTTGTCTGATGCTAAAAACCGATTAAAATATTCATTTCAATCGGTTTTCAACGCCGTACCGGCGT
>JAEDOK010000088.1 GCA_016302005.1 Oscillospiraceae bacterium
AAGGGGAAATCCAACCCGACCTAAGCCGCAAGATTTACTTTATCTGCTGCCACCGTTCTTTTTTCAGATGCGCCCGCTTTCGGGCGAGAACATAGCTGGAGGAATCATTTTTGCATACCAACGAGCCCGAACCGCGAAGTAAGAAAAAACAGAAAAAAACCAAGAAACATAGTAATTTCCGATGGATCGTTACGATCTTTTTTGTAGCGGTCCTGATCTCCTCGGCAATTTCCTTCCTGTCCTCCAGCGTAATGGAGGATGCCGGTATTGTCGAGGCGTTTGTTGTCCTGCTGCTGATCGTTTTGATCGGCATCCTCTTTGACATTGTCGGTGTTGCCGTGATGTCCGCCGGAGAAAAGCCGTTTCATTCGATGGCGGCAAAAAAGGTTGCCGGCGCGGCGGAGGCGCTGATGCTTCTGCGCAATGCGGAGAAGGTCTCAAGCTTCTGCAACGATGTCGTGGGCGATATCTGCGGTGTCGTGTCCGGCTCCGCTTCTGCGGTCATCGCGGTCAAGGCGCTGTCGAACCTCAACTCGGACGCGGTGGGGCAGCTCATCATGTCCGCCGTGGTAGCGGGCATCACGATCGCGGGCAAGGCGTTAGGCAAGAACATTGCCATGCGCAGATCAACACAGATCGTGCACCTTGTCTCAAAACCGATCTATTATATAAAGTCACTCTTCCGCCGCAAAAAGACGCGGAAAAGAAAGTGACGCATTTGACAGGTTGTGTAACTTTGAGTTTACTGAATCAAATTCATTCCGCCGAGGAGATCCGCAGCTTGGATATGGGGCAGCTTCAGCTTCTGTGCGATGAAATTCGGCAGTTTTTGGTGCTGAATGTCGCCAAAACAGGCGGTCATCTTGCCTCCAACCTCGGCATCGTAGAGCTGACGGTCGCCATTGAGCGTGTGTTCGACACCTCGAAGGATCGGCTTCTGTTCGATGTCGGGCATCAGTCCTATGTGCATAAGCTCCTGACGGGACGGCGCGAGGAGTTCGCCACGCTGCGTTCCTTTGGCGGGCTTTCCGGCTTCCCAAAGCCGACGGAGAGCAAAAGTGACGCTTTTGTCGCGGGACATGCCTCCTCCTCCGTCTCAACCGCCCTCGGCATGGCACGTGCCAGAACCCTGCAAAAGCAGGATTATCATGTGATCGCCCTGATGGGAGACGGCGCAATGACGGGGGGACTTGCCTATGAGGGCTTGAACGATGCGGGGGAGAGCAACGAGCCGCTGATTGTGATCCTCAATGATAACGGGATGTCCATCACGCCCAATGTCGGCGGAATCGCGCGGCATCTCTCCATCCTTCGCACGCGCGCCGGCTATTTTCGTTTAAAAAAAGCCTACCGAACCGTGACGAGCGCCCTGCCCGGCGGCAAGGCATTATATCGCTTTACCCATCGGATCAAGGAGCGCTGGAAGCAGATGCTCCTCGGCTCGACGCTGTTCGAGGAGATGGGCTTCGCCTATTACGGACCCGTGGACGGGCACGATCTTGCAAGGCTGGAATACATGCTGAAGCTTGTCAAGGCGTGCAAAAAGCCCGTGCTGCTCCATGTGATCACGCAAAAGGGCAAGGGCTATGTGCCGGCGGAGACGAATCCCGATGTGTTCCACGGCATCGGCGCCTTTGACCCCGAGAGCGGGAAGCCGCCGCTGTGCGCGCATCTGCCATCCTTCTCTGAGACCTTCGGCAAAACGCTCTGCGAGCTTGCGGAGAAGGAACCCCGCGTTTGCGCGATCACCGCTGCGATGGTGCACGGTACGGGGCTGACGGAGTTTTCTAAAAAAAATCCCGAACGCTGCTTTGATGTCGGCATCGCGGAGGGACATGCCGTTTCCATGGCGGGCGGACTTGCCATGCAGGGAATGATCCCGGTTGTGGCGATCTATTCGACATTTTTGCAGCGGGCATACGATATGCTCTTTCAGGATGTCGCCATGCTGAATCTCCATGTCGTTTTTGCCGTTGACCGTGCGGGCCTGGTCGGTGAGGACGGGGAGACACATCAGGGCGTGTTCGATATCAACTATCTGCGCTCCGTGCCGCATATGCAGATTCTCTGCCCTTCCAATCAAGCGGAGCTGGAGGTTATGCTCCGGCGAGCGGTTTTGGAGATGGACGGCCCCGTCGCGGTACGCTATCCCCGAGGCTGCGACGGCGCGTTTACCGCTGTTGCCGAAAAGCCTGTCCTGCGCGAGGGCACAGATATCACACTGATCGGCTACGGCACGATGATTAATAATGTGTTAGACGCGGCAAAGCTTCTGCAAAAGCAGGGCGTCAGCGCCGAGGTAATCAAGCTGCCGAGCGTCAAACCGATCGACATTGCGACGATTGCCGCCTCCGTCCGCAAAACAAAGCATTTGCTTGTCGCGGAGGACGCGGTCTGCATCGGCTGCGCAGGCAAGGAGATCGCCGCTCTGCTCCGTACCAGCGGCATTCTTGTACCCACGAAGCTGGTCAACATCGGCGACCGCTTCGTGCAGCACGGCGCGGTCAAAAAGCTGCATGAAATGCTCGGCTTGGATGCAAGCTCCCTTGCAAAAGCCGCACAGGAGGTGCTGCACAGTGAAGCGTAAGGAACGGCTGGATGTCCTCCTGACCGAGAAGGGATTGTGTGAGAGCCGCAGTCGCGCGCAGGCGCTCATTATGAGCGGCGAGGTCTATGTGAACGGGCAAAAATGCGACAAGGCGGGCACGCAGATCGACTGCGAGGCGGTACTTGAGGTGCGCGGAAACGCCTGCCCCTATGTCAGCCGTGGCGGGCTGAAATTAGAAAAGGCATTGCGTGATTTCGGCGTTGACCCGACGGGCTTCGTATGCAGCGACTCCGGTGCGTCTACCGGCGGCTTTACCGACTGCCTGCTGCAAAAGGGCGCCAAAAAGGTCTTTGCCATTGATGTGGGCTACGGTCAGCTCGCGTGGAGCATCCGTACGGACGAAAGGGTCGTCTGCATGGAGCGCACGAATATCCGTTATGTCAAGCCGGAGGACTTGGGTGAGCCGTTGGACTTGTCCGTGGTCGATGTGTCTTTTATCTCTTTGAAAATCGTCTTGCCCGCAATCAAGGCGCTGCTCAAGCCGACGGGACAGATCTTGTGCCTTATCAAACCGCAGTTTGAGGCGGGAAAAGACAAGGTCGGCAAAAAAGGCGTTGTCCGCGATCCTGCGGTGCATGTCGAGGTGCTGGAAAGCTTTCTTGCGCTGGCAGCGGAGTTAAAGCTGACGGTCAGAAATTTGACCTATTCCCCTGTGAAGGGTCCGGAAGGAAACATTGAATTTTTGGGGCATCTTTCCATGCTCCCCGATGGCGGTATCATGCCTGATGTGCAGGCACTGGTTGCCGCCGCTCATGAATCGTTATGAAAAAAGTTGTGATGACCCCGAATCCGTATCGGGACAGGAATTTCAAATTTGCGAATCTCGCGGAAAAAATCCTGCATGACGCGGGAATTGAGACGCGCATTTGCTTGGCGTTTGATGTGGATAAGAGCTTTGAGCTGCCGAGTGATGTGGTGCTGCACGATCTGACGCATGAGCTACAGGATGCCGACCTGCTGATCTGCTTCGGCGGGGATGGAACCATTCTTCACGCGTCGAAGGCGGCGACCCGTGCCGGTGTGCCGATCCTCGGCGTCAATATCGGCACGATGGGCTTTATGGCAGAGCTGGAAAGCGGCGAGTTAAAAGCGCTGCGCCGGCTTGCGGAGGGAGACTATACGGTTGAAGAGCGCATGATGCTCCATGTGAAGGCGGAACGTGACGGCGTGCTGCTTTTGGAGGAGGACGCCCTGAATGATGCTGTTATCACCAAGGGCGCGGTGGCAAGGATCGTGCAGGTGGCGGTGAGCTGCGATAATGTGGAGATCATGAGCTTTGGCGGCGACGGCGTGATCGTCAGTACGCCCACCGGCTCTACGGCATATTCCATGTCCGCAGGCGGACCGATCGTGGAACCGACCGCGCAGAATATCATTATTACACCGATCTGTGCCCATGACATGCGCACAAAAACCGTCGTAACGTCTGCGCAGCGGGTGATCTCCATCGAGGTCGGACGCATCGGCAGAAAAAGCGCGTTCTTATCCGTGGACGGAGGAAGAGCGCTGCGCCTGAATACCGGCGACCGACTGACCGTTACGCGTTCTAATTACACAACGAAGCTCGTTCATTTGAGTGAGCGCAGCTTCTTTGAGATTTTGAAAAACAAGTTTAAGTAATTTCGGGAGGTGCATTATGAAATCCAAACGGCAGAAAAAAATTTTGGAACTGATCTCTGAAAAATCCATTGAAACACAGGAGCAGCTTCTCAACGAGCTTGCCGCGAGCGGCTTTCAAAGTACACAGGCGACGATCTCACGCGATATTAAGGAACTTCGTATTATTAAGACCCTCGATGGGCTGGGCGGCTACCGCTATGTCGCTCCGCGTAAGCATGAGGGAGACCATTTTGACGCACGTTTCCGCGTGATATTCCGGGAGTGCGTGACGAGCATTGACTGTGCGCAGAATCTGATCGTAATTAAGACCATGCCGGGACTCGGCGCTGCGGCAGGCGCGAATATCGACGCGCTGCATATGCCCTCCGTGATCGGCACGCTGTCCGGCGACGATACGACGCTGGTCATCATGCGCGATACGGAGTCCGCAATGGATTTCTGCGACGAGCTCCAAAAAATGTTCGACTGAGAGGCGAAAAACCATGCTCCGTCTGCTGCATATTGAGAATATTGCCGTCATCGAGCAGGCGGATATCCTGTTTGAGGACGGCTTTAATGTCCTGACCGGCGAAACGGGCGCGGGCAAGTCCATCGTCATTGACGCGATCTCCGCCATTTTGGGGGAGCGCGCTTACCGGGATATGATCCGCACAGGAAGAAATAAGGCTTCGGTGCGCGCGATCTTTGACCGAGTTCCGAATCTGCCGTGGTTTGCGGAGAACGGCATCCCCTATGAGGAGGAGCTGACCGTCCGCCGGGAGGTATATTTGGACGGAAAAAACGACTGCCGCGTCAACGGTGTGCCGGTTACGGTCGGTGCGCTGAAAAAGCTCGGCAGCCGCTTAATCAATATTCACGGGCAGCATGACTCCGCCGCGCTGTTTGACGAGGCATCCCATCTGTCTTTCTTGGACAGCTTTGCCTGCAACGAAGCGCTTTTGGAGCAGTACGGCGCGCGCTATCAGACGGTGCAGTCGCTCCGCCGCGAGATCGAGCGACTTTCCATGGACGAGGGGGAAAAGCTCCGCCGTATGGAGAGTCTGAAATTCCAAATCGATGAGATCACCCGCGCCGCACTGACTGTAGGTGAGGATGAGACGCTGGAGGCGCGGCGCAAGCTTTTGCAGAATGCGGAAAAGCTCTCCGACGGGCTGCACGACGCGGCGATGGGCTTAAACGGCGACGACGAGACCGAGGGCGCGGCGGCGCTATTGGCGGAGGCGGAGCGGGCGCTGGCAAAGCTCTCCCGCTATGATGACTCACTTGCGCAGCTCCACGCGACGGTTTCCGACCTCATGTATCAGGTGCAGGACGCGGCGGAGCAGGTGAGCGATAAGATCTATTCGCTGTCCTATTCCGCCGATGAATTAGAGCGCATCGAGGAACGGTTAGATACCATCCACCGCCTGCGCAGAAAATACGGCGCGACCTGCGAGGATATTTTGGCGTATTGCGAGAAGGCGCAGCGGGAGCTGGAGGAGATCGAATTCGCGGACGACCGCATGGAGCAGCTCAAACGCAAGCTGAAAACAGCGGAGCAGGCTGCGTGGGAGGCGGCAAACACTCTGCGCGCAGCGAGAAAAACCGCCGCCGAGGCGTTGACCGGGCGTATTCTAAAGGAACTGTCCGATCTCGACATGAAGAAGGTGCAGTTCTCCTGCGTGTTTTCTGAGACGGAGCTGACGCCCTTGGGCGCGGACGCGGTCGCGTTTTATATGTCCGCCAACTTGGGTGAGGCGCTGAAGCCGCTAAGCAAGGTTGCCTCCGGCGGCGAGCTGGCGCGTATCATGCTGGCGCTCAAGAATGTCCTTGCCGAGCGTGACAAGGTGCCGACGCTGATCTTTGACGAGGTGGACACCGGTGTCTCCGGCAGAGCCGCGCAGCGCGTCGCGGAAAAGCTGCGCGCAGTGTCCAAAAACAAGCAGGTTTTGTGCGTGACGCACCTGCCCCAGCTTGCGGCGCTTGCCGATACGCACTTCCTCATTGAGAAGAACGAGCGCGACGGAAGAACCTTTACCGCCGTGACCCCGCTCGATTTTGAGGGCAGAAAACGCGAGCTTGCCCGCATCATTGGCGGCTCGAGCATTACGGAAACGACACTGCAAAGTGCGGCGGAGATGCTTCGGGGCTGAATCATGAATTAGTATAAAACAGTGAATTTGCTTGACAAAACCGGGGATTTCTGATACGATAATGCGGCAAACGCAGTGATGGGAAGAAGTAACCGCGATTTTCACGCGCAGAGAGCCGTCGGTCGGTGTAAGACGGCAGGAAAATGCGGCGAACTACATCCCGGAGCGGCTTGCCTGAATGGGCGCGGCGATGCCGTGCAGTAGGGCCGGACGGGTGCGCCCGTGAACGCGCAGAAGTCCCTGACTTCCAAAGGTCGTGTCCCGCGAGGGAGCGGCGAACCAGAGGTGGTACCGCGTAAATTTACGCCCTCTGCTCCGCAAGGAGCAGAGGGCTTATTTTTTTGGAGGAAAGATAATGAAAGTTTATGATGAACTCGTTGCCCGCGGCTTGATCGCGCAGGTGACAAATGAAGAAGAGATCCGCGAGATGATCGACAACGGCAAGGCGACCTTCTATATCGGCTTCGATCCCACGGCGGACTCGCTCCATGTCGGGCATTTCATGGCATTGTGCCTGATGAAGCGCCTGCAGATGGCGGGCAACAAGCCCATCGCCCTCATCGGCGGCGGCACGGCGATGATCGGAGACCCCTCCGGCAGAACCGATATGCGCTCGATGATGACCA
>JAEDOK010000089.1 GCA_016302005.1 Oscillospiraceae bacterium
CGGCTTCGGCGGCTCCGACGAGACGATCAAGGGCGAATTCTCCGCCAACGGCGTGAACAATCCGCTCTCTCACACGCGCGGCGCGATCTCCATGGCGCGAAACGGCCTCAGCATGGACAGCGCAAGCTCGCAGTTCTTCATCGTCCATCAGGATTCGACCTTCCTTGACGGGCAGTATGCCTGCTTCGGCTATGTCACGGACGGCATGGACGTCGTGGATGCCATCTGCCGCGACGCAAAGCCGACGGACAACAACGGCACGATCCCGGCAGCGGAGCAGCCCGTCATCACGGAAGTCCGGGTGATCGACTGATGGCAAAGACGCTGGTTCTGGCGGAGAAGCCCTCCGTCGGGCGGGAGCTTGCACGCGTGCTCGGCTGCAAGCGCGGTGGCGAGGGCTATCTGGAGGGCGACCGCTATGTCGTCACCTGGGCGCTCGGTCATCTTGTGACGCTTGCCGACCCGGACGTTTACGAGAAGAAGTGGGAAAAGTGGGACATGGAGGACCTGCCCATGCTCCCGCAGAATATGAAGCTGGTCGTCATTCCGCAGACGGCAAAGCAGTTTCGCGTCGTGCAGAGCCTGATGAAGCGCGGGGACATTAACGAGCTGGTCATCGCCACCGACGCCGGGCGCGAGGGCGAGCTGGTCGCGCGGTGGATCATGGCGAAGGCGGGCTGGAAAAAGCCGACCAAGCGCCTGTGGATCTCGTCGCAGACCGACCGCGCCATCAAGGAGGGCTTTGCCAGGCTCCGTCCCGCAAGCGAGTATGACAACCTCTTCCGCTCGGCGCAGGCGAGAAGCGAGGCCGACTGGCTGGTGGGCCTGAACGTCACCCGCGCCCTGACCTGCCGCCACAACGCGCAGCTCTCTGCCGGACGCGTGCAGACGCCGACGCTGGCGCTCATCGTCCAGCGCGAGCGCGAGATCCGGAACTTCGTCCCCAAGGATTTTTGGGGCGTGCGCCTCAAGGCGGGCGGCTTTTCTGCAACGTGGCGCGACAAAAACAACAACGCCCGCACCTTCGACAAGGCGCTGGCGGAGAAAATCGCCGACGCGTGCCGGAACGGTGAGGCGGTTTTGACGCAGGTGCGCAAAATGCGCCGCATGACGCCGCCGCCCGCGGCCTACGACCTGACGGAGCTGCAGCGCGACGCGAACAAAAAGTTCGCCTACTCCGCGAAGGAGACGCTGAACCTCATGCAGTCGCTTTACGAGCAGCACAAGCTGCTGACCTATCCGCGCACGGATTCGCGCTATATCTCCGACGATGTCGTGCCGACCCTGCCGGAGCGCCTGCGGGCGGTCATGGTCGAGCCGTATAAGCCCTTCGCGCAGGAGCTTATGCGCAGCCGTCCGCTCAAGACGAAGTACCTTGTCAACAACGCCAAGGTCACCGACCACCATGCCATCATCCCGACCGAGGAATCGCCCGATCTGTGGCAGCTTTCCGGGCCGGAGCGCAACATCTATGACCTCGTCGTGCGCCGTTTTCTGGCGGTTTTGATGCCGCCGCAGGAATATGAGGAGGTCGAGCTGACGCTCACCGTCGCAGGCAACACCTTCACGGCAAAGGGCAAGATCATCCAAAACATGGGCTGGCGCGCGGTCTATGACAGGAGCTTTTCCCTCGACGAGGACGAGGAGGACACGCAGTCCCTCCCGCCCGTCACGCAGGGGCAGAGGCTGCGTGTCAGCTCCGTGCAGGTGACGAGCGGCAAGACGCCGCCTCCGCCGCGCTACACCGAGGCGACCCTGCTCACCGCGATGGAGCATCCGCAGGCGCAGGTCGAAGACAAGAATCTGCGCAAAATTTTAGAGGAGACGAGCGGCCTCGGCACGCCCGCGACCCGCGCGGACATCATCGAAAAGCTGTTTTCCGCCTTTTACATCGAGCGGCGCGGCAAGGAGCTGGTTCCGACCTCAAAGGGAATGCAGCTCGTCGAGCTGGCGCCTGCCGACCTGCGCTCGGCTGCCCTGACTGCGCAATGGGAGGACAGGCTGGCACGGATCGCCAAGGGTCTGGAGCGCGACACGAAATTTGTCGAGGAGATGCGCGATTACGCGACAAAACTGGTCGCCGCCGTCAAGGCGAGCGACGCAAAATACACCCACGACAACCAGACGCGCAAGACCTGCCCCGACTGCGGGAAATTCCTCCTGCTCGTCAAGGGCAAGCGCGGCGAAATGCTCGTCTGCCCCGACCGCGAGTGCGGCTACCGCAAGAGCGTCACGCAGGTGACGAATGCGCGCTGCCCGAACTGCTTCAAAAAGATGGAGCTGCGCGGCGAGGGCGAAAACCAGATGTTCGCCTGCGTCTGCGGCTACCGCGAGAAGCTCTCGGCGTTCAAGGAGCGCAGGGAGAGCGCCGGGGCGGGCAAGCGCGACGTGGCGAAATTCATGCAGAATCAGAAAGAGGAAAAGCCCATCAACACCGGCATGGCCGACGCCCTCGCCAAATGGCTGGAAAGCCAGAAGAAATAAGCAGGAATCCGACAAAACGGAAAACTTCGGAAAACACCGTGCTGCCCCGACGATTGCGGGGGCAATGCGGTGTTTTTCGCGTCTGCCCGTATTGACATACGCAGAAGGTACGAATATAATGTATTTGATACGTGTAGAATTCTGCGAATATCATCAGAAAGGAAGATATCGTTTTGAAAAAACGTATATGCAGCCTGCTATTGGTCATTGCGCTTTTGCTGTCCGTTTTGCCGACGGCCGCAGCAGCAGAGGATTACCGCCTGTTGTACTCCAAAGTGGCGGCTGGCGGGGGAGAAGTGCAGATAGAGATTACGGGCTATACCGGGACGCTGCCGGAAAAGCTTGTGATCCCCGAACAGATCGAAGGACTTCCGGTGCGTTCGATTTCGCACCTTGCCTTTCAGAATGCACCGATCCGTGAGGTCGTTTTGCCCGGTTCGATCGAGAAGCTGAACACGCGTGCGTTTGCGGGGAACAAAACGCTGGAAGCCGTTACGTTCCAAGAGGGCACAAGGGTGGTCTCGCAGGCGTTTGCGAATTGCTCAAACTTGAAAAGCGTGACGCTTCCCTCGACGCTGCGTGAGCTTGGCTCCGAGACGTTTTGCTATACCGCGCTGGAAAACGTTCAGTTTCCGGCGGGGCTGAAGGTCATCGGCGAAAAGTGCTTCCAGTTCAGCAAGCTGCGCTCCATCGCCCTGCCGGAAGGAATAGAGCGAATTGAGGATTGTGCTTTTTGGGGCAACAAGGCGCAAGGGAGACTGATCATTCCGGCGAGCGTGCAGTATTTGAGGGGGAGCTGTTTCACCGACAACAGTATTTCCGATGCGGTGATCCTGTCTGAAACGGTGGAGATCGACGGATTGCCCTTTGGCGGGCGCACCGTTGTTTATGCGCATGAGAGCGTTTTGGAAAGCTGGATCTATGCCGGCTTTCCGAACAACCATTGGATCTCGTTTGAAGAGCTGCCCTACGACGTGCTGACGCAGCCCGTCTATACCGAGGGTGCGATACAGTATACCACGGTGGACGGACAGGCGTATGTGATCTCCTGCAATGCCGCCGGAGATCTGACCGTGCCTGACACGCTGGGAGGCTGCCCGGTCAAGGCACTTCTGCCGAGCGCGTTTTTCAGGGCGAGCAAGTTGACGCATCTCGTGCTGCCTGACTCGATCGAGGAGATCGGAAAACGGTGCTTCTACAATTGCTCTATGACGCTGGAACGCCTGCCGAGGAATCTGAAAAAGATCGGCTTCGCGGCGTTTTACACGGAAAACGAGATGACGCTGCTGGACGGAACGTTCCCGGAGGGGATCACGGTGCTGCCGAAGGAGGCGTTCCACGGCATGCGGATGGAGAACATCGTCCTTCCTGCCGGACTGGAGCGGCTGGAGGAGAACTCCCTCTCCGAAACGTGGGCGAAGTCGATCACCTTCCTCGGCGGCGTGAAGTATGTCGAAGGCTTTGCTCTGTACGGGCTGAATGTAAAAGAGATCGTGTTTCCCGAGGGACTGGAAAGACTCGACGGCTGGGCGTTGGCGTACGCGGATCGCCTGGAGAAGCTGACCCTTCCGAGAACGCTTCAGGAGCTGGGCGATGATCTTTTCGGCTATACCCCGCCGAAAAACCTGACCGTATACGGCTACTCCGATACGCCGGCGTTGGATTATTGCCTGAATGCGGGGATTCGGTTCGTGGACATTGAGACCGGCGAGACTGCGGCGAAGATCTATGAGACGGAGGTCGACGGTGTCAAATACCGCGTGAATCCTACGAGAAAATGTGCGTCAATTATCGGTTGCGTCCCGGAGAAGTTGGATTCGCTCCTGGTGCTGCCGGAAACGGTGGATGGCTGCTCCGTTACGAGGATCGAAAGCTGGGGCTTGTCCGGAATTACCTGCCGTGGGATCGTCCTGCCGGATACGCTCACTTTTATTGCCGATCTGGCGATCACTTACGCAAATCCTAATTTGCCGCCGCTTTTCCTCTCTATGCCGGATAACGAGGTCTATATCTATAGGGGCTTTTATGACGCCAACGTGAGCTATTTCTTTTTGCCGGAGGGTTTCTCTCTTGCGGATGAATGCGTCAAGAATGCCACGGAGATCCTGCCGTCTATGTGCATCGGCTTTGAAAAGCATACGGCTATCGTGCCGCAAGAACGCCTGATCACCATTGACACGCACGTGGACAGCCAGCATTTTCTGTCGCCGGGCGGTGTATTCCGCCTGGACGGCGAAGAACTGACGGCGATCTATCTGGTGAACATTGCCGAACTGACAGATACCTTCCGAATGGTTTCTTCCGTTGGCGGGATCCCGGTCACCAGAATCGAGGCGACCTGTACGTCGTACAACAGTACGACCATTCTCGGCGACTATGTTCGGATCGTAGAGGACGGTGCGTTTGCGGACGATGGTGCGGCGTATATCAACAACCTTTATCTGCCGCCGTGCATCGAGTATCTACCGCCGAACCTCCTGCACCGTCCGGAAATCACGACGATCTACGGAACGACCGGGACTTATGCCGAAAAATACGCAAAGGAGCATGGGTGCAGATTCCTGGATATGCAAAAAACGCCCTTCCGCGACGTACCGGAGAGCGCCTGGTATTTCCCCTATGTGCGTGAGGTCTATTGGTATCATATTATGAACGGCACGGGCACGAATACCTTTGAACCGCAAGCTACCACGACGCGTGCCATGGTTGTGCAGGTGCTGTACAATATGAGCGGGGGCGGAGAACGCGGATTCAAGGTCTTTCAGGATGTCAGCGAGAGCGATTGGTTTTTTGACGCCGTCTGCTGGGCGCGAATCCATGGAGTATGCAACGGCACGAGCGAAACCACCTTCTCGCCGAACGATCCTGTGACGCGGGAACAGCTTGCCGCCTTCCTCTATCGGTATGCCAAGCTCTGCGGCTTAGAGTGTAAGCCGACCGGAGACCTTTCCGCCTATAAAGACAGAAATCAGATCTCTTCCTATGCGTACGATGCGATCTCATGGGCGGTTGGCGCCGGGATCATCAACGGAACGAGCGCAACGACGATCGAACCGCAGAGCTACGCAACACGCGCGGAGATTGCGACAATGATTTGCCGCCTGCTGGATTTTGCAGCGCAGAGTGACCAGACCGCCGAATAATGCAAAGGAAGCTCTGAACAAACCGACTGCCGCAAGAGGCTTTCAGCGAAAACCGCAGGGAGAGCGCCGGGGCGGGCAAGCGCGACGTGGCGAAATCCATGCAGAATCAGAAAGAGAAAAAGCCCGTCAGCACCGGCATAGCCGACGCCCTCGCCAAATGGCTGGAAAGCCGGAAGAAATAAAAAAACCTCTCTGCGAGCCGCTCGCAGAGAGGTTTTTGCGATGCTGGCAGGCACCTACAGTCAAAACACACAGTCGCTTTTTGTGCATTCTGCCCATTGACAGAACTTTTTCCCATGTTATACTAAAAGTATAAACGAACATTAAATAAAACCTTAAAACCGCTTTAGGAGGTGGTGTAAACTGACAAATTCAAGCTCCTGCGACGTACCAAGGAAAAAATAGTAGAAAGGATTTCAGAAATGAAGATGAAGCACATTAACAAGTTGATTTCTCTCATTCTTTGCTTTGCGATATTACCCATGTGTTTTTTTGCAGCCAATGCAGAAACAGACGGCGTATTGTACACTGATGTACCCGAAAACGCATGGTATACAGAAGCAGTATATGACGTCACGGCAAACGGGCTGATGAATGGTTTTGGTGACAGCTTTAAGCCCAACGAAAAGCTGACGCGTGCACAGGCGGCGACCCTGATTTGGCGCTTGGCCGGCTCACCGCCCACATTTGAAGACAACGATGTCGCCAACGGTTTTTATGGGGGTTATACCGATGTCAATTATCAAAATCCAAGCTGGTATTTTCAAGCTGTGATTTGGTGTCGAAACGAACGGATAATGACCGGCTATTCATTGCCACCACTCCGAGCTCCAAATGGAGATATATATGATGGATGGCCAATCACCGCGTTTCACCCTGATCAAGCTATCACGCGTGAAGAGTTTGCTGTGGTGATCTACCACTTTGTGAAAGATCACTTGGATTACCATGCAGCTTTAGGTGCTTTCTCTGATATGGATGAAGTAAGCAACTGGGCATACGAGTCGCTTGTCTGGTGCACTGAGCGAGGCATCATTTTAGGTACAAGGTCAAACCATAGAAGCTATCTGCACCCCAAAGCCGAGGTTACCCGCGCGGAGGCTGCGATGATCTTCATGCGCCTGAGCCAGTGGATGGAGCAACAACAGAAGCCGGAATAAACCGCAATATAAACTTTACCGTGCAGACCGGAAGCGGTCTGCACGGTTTGCTATGAAAAAGCCTCTCCACGCGTTTTCGTGGAGAGGCTTCATTCTTGCAATCAGTCTGCGACGTAGGGCAGCAGAGCGATCTGACGGGCGCGCTTGATGGCGATCGT
>JAEDOK010000090.1 GCA_016302005.1 Oscillospiraceae bacterium
ATCTGCGCCGTCGGCTTCCGTCTGGCACAGGAGCACGGCTTCCTTTTTGTCGGCGGACATCCCATGGCAGGCACGCACTTCTCCGGCTTCAAGTACAGCCGCGCCACGCTGTTTAAAGGCGCGCCGATGGTGCTCGTGCCGCCGGTGTTTGACGATATGCAGCTCATCGACCGCGTGTGCAAGCTCCTCACGCCGCCCGCCTTCGGGCAGTTCTCCGTCACCACGGCAGAAAAGCACGACGAGATGATCGCCTTCACCTCCCAGCTTGCCCACGTCGTCTCCAACGCCTATGTCAAAAGCCCCACCGCCGCAGCGCACAAGGGTTTTTCGGCAGGCAGCTATAAGGATCTGACCCGCGTTGCCTGGCTCAATCCTCAGATGTGGACGGAGCTGTTCTTGGAAAATAAGGACAACCTGACCCGCGAGATCGACATCCTGATCTCGGAGCTGCAGCAATACCGCGATGCCATGGCGGCAGATGACCGCGAAACTCTCTGCCGTCTGCTGGACGAAGGAAAGAAACGCAAGGAGGAAGTCGGATGAATACCGTTCATGTCACCGCCTCACGCACCTATGAGGTCAAGATCGGCGCAGGACTGCTCACCGAAATCGGGCAGGAGACACGCGCCGTCACCACCGGAAGCGTCCTTGTTGTCACCGACGAAACTGTCGCGCCGCTCTACCTTGCCAAGGTCTATCAGAGCCTCAAGGCTGCGGGGCTGACCGTCCATACCGCCTCCGTCCCCGCAGGCGAGCGCACCAAATGCATCGAATATTATGTTAACCTATTAAACATCCTCGCCGCCAAACAGCTCACCCGCACCGACGCAGCCATCGCCCTCGGCGGCGGCGTGGTGGGCGACCTCACCGGCTTTGCCGCCGCGACCTATCTGCGGGGCATTCCGCTGATCCAAGTGCCGACCACGCTGTTGGCGATGGTGGACTCCTCCGTCGGCGGAAAGACGGCGATCGACCTCCCCGCAGGCAAGAATTTGGTGGGCGCGTTCCACCAGCCCTCCCTTGTGCTGTGCGACCCCGACGCGCTGAACACCCTGCCCGCAGCCACCTTCCGCGACGGTTGCGCCGAGGTCATCAAGACCGCGATCCTGTTTGACCCGCAGCTTTTTGCCCACCTGCGTGAATTCGGCACGGACTTTGACCGGGACTATGTCATCACCCGCTGCGTCGAATGCAAGCGGGATGTGGTCTGCGCGGACGAATTTGACAAGGGCGAACGGCAAAAGCTCAACTTGGGGCATACCATCGGGCACGCGATCGAGCAATGCAGCCATTTCACCGTCTCCCACGGGCAGGCGGTCGCCATCGGCACGGCAATGATGGCGCGGGCGTTCTACCCGAACCCGGAGGAGATCGAAAGTGTCCTGCGCACCTTCGGACTGCCGACGGAGACAAGCTTCTCTGCCGAAGACCTTGCCAACGCAGCGCTTTCCGATAAAAAGCGGGCAGGCGATACCTTAACTCTCGTTGTTCCCCGCGCCATTGGCGGCTGCACCTTAGAAAAAATTCCCGTAACGGAATTGCAGCCCATCATTGAGGCGGGGATGCGCCATGGATAAGCTTATAATTCCCCGCCCCCTCGGCGGAAAAATTGCCGCCATCGCCTCCAAATCCCAGGCACACCGCCTGTTGATCTGCGCGGCGCTGGCAGATATCCCGACCGACCTCTCCTGCGCAGAGCTTTCCAAGGACATCGAGGCGACCGCCGCCTGCCTGACCGCCCTCTGCGCGGATACCGTGTATCAAAACAGCGTTTACCTAATTACCCCGCGTCCCCCCGCCGCTGCCTGCCATTGCGACTGCGGCGAAAGCGGCTCGACCCTGCGCTTTCTCCTGCCCGTCGCCGCCGCACTCGGCGTAAAAACGACCTTTCAGCTCCACGGCAGACTGCCCGAACGCCCCCTCTCCCCTCTGTGGGAGGAATTAGAGTCCCACGGCTGCAAGCTCTCCCGCCCGACGGCGGACACCGTGCTTTGCGAAGGCAAGCTGACCGGCGGTGCCTACCATATGGCAGGTAACATCTCCTCCCAGTTTATCAGCGGACTTCTTTTTGCCCTGCCCCTGACGGGCGAGGAATCCGATATTATGTTAACTTCTCCCTTGGAATCCGCCGATTATGTCCGCATGACCCTTGCCGCCTTGCGCACCTTCGGCATCGAGATCGAAGAACGCAAAACCGGCTGGCACATCCCCGCAGGGCAGCAATACCGTTCCTGCGGCAGTGCCGAGGTCGAGGGAGACTGGTCCAACGCCGCCTTTTGGCTGACCGCAGGCGCGATCTCAAAAACCGTCACGGTCACAGGGCTTTCCCCGGATTCCCCGCAGGGAGATCGTAAAATCGCCGACCTGCTTGCACGTTTCGGCGCGGAGGTCACATGGGAGACAAACGCCGTGACCGTCCGCCCCGGAATGCTGCACGGCATCGACATCGACGCCCGGGATATTCCCGACCTTGTGCCGCCCCTCGCCCTCGCCGCCGCCTGTGCGGAGGGAACCACAAGGATCTACGGCGCGGAGCGGTTAAAGATCAAAGAGAGCGACCGTCTGCGATCCGTCGCGGGCGCGTTAAACAGCCTCGGCGCAGAGGTTGACATTCTGCCCGACGGCTTGCTGATCCACGGCGGGAAGCTCATCGGCGGCACGGTGGATTCCCAAAACGACCACCGCATCGCCATGCTTGCGGCGATTGCCTCCTCCGTCTGTGCAGAGCCGATCCGGCTTCTCGGCGCGGAGGCGGTGGAAAAATCCTATCCCCGCTTTTGGGCGGACTTTGATACTATGCAGAGAGGGGGAACACCCCAATGAGCAGCCAATTCGGCACCGCGTTAAAAATCCAGATCTTCGGGCAGTCCCACGCCCCCGCCATCGGCGTATGCATCGACGGCTTTCCCGTGGGCTTCACGCCGGACTTGGACGCGCTGGACGCCTTTCTCGCCCGCCGCGCCCCGGGACAGGGGGCTTACGCCACGGCGCGAAAAGAGGCGGACAAGCCCGAATTTTTCAGCGGCTTGGTGGAGGGTCACACCTGCGGCGCACCCCTCACCGCCATCATCCGCAATAACGACACGCGCTCCAAGGATTACGGCAACATCGCCGAAACGCCCCGCCCCTCCCACGCCGATTATCCCGCATGGGTCAAATACGGCGATCAGGCGGACTATCGCGGCGGCGGACATTTTTCCGGCAGACTGACCGCGCCCCTGTGCATCGCGGGCGGACTTTGCCTGCAATATTTAGCGCAGAAGGGCATTCATATCGGCGCGCATATCCTCAGCATCGGCGCTGTCCGCGACACCGCCTTTGACCCCGTCTCCCCCGCTCTGCCCGTCGGCGGTCTGACGCTCGACCCCGCCGCGTGGGAGAGGATGCAAGCAGAGATCGCCAGCGCCAAGGCGGCGCTGGATTCCGTCGGCGGCGTGATCGAATGCGCCGTCACCGGCGTGCCGGCAGGCTGCGGTGAACCGATGTTCGGCGGAATGGAAAACCGCCTTGCGCAGATCCTCTTCGGCATTCCCGCCGTCAAGGGCGTGGAGTTCGGCGAGGGCTTCGGCTGCGCGGCTCTGCGCGGCAGCCGGAATAACGACCCCTATTATTACGACGAAAACGGCGTTGTCCGCACCCGTACCAATCACGCAGGCGGCATCGCGGGCGGCATCAGCACAGGTATGCCCATCGTGTTCCGCGCCGCGTTCAAGCCGACTCCGTCCATTGCCAAGCCGCAGGAGACGATCCGCTTTACCGGCGGCACCGCCCCCGCCCTGTTGGAGATCAAGGGACGGCATGACCCCTGTATCGTCCCGCGCGCGGTGCCCGTGGTGGAGGCCGCCGCCGCAATCGCAATTTTAGACGCTATTTTGGAGGGAAAACAATGGAGCTGAAGGACTATCGCGCACAGATCGACGCCGTAGATGACGAGATCGTGCGCCTGTTTCAGGAGCGCATGGACATTGCGGCAAACATCGCCGCATTCAAAAAGGAAAACGGACTGCCGATTCTGCAATCGGCGCGGGAGCGGGAAAAGCTGGCGGATGTCACGGGCAAGGCGCGGGAGGATATGCAGTCCTATCTGCGTGTGCTCTACTCCCTGCTGTTCGAGCTGAGCCGCACCTATCAGGAGAAGGGCTCCCGCACCCCGCTTTACGAAAAAATCGAAAATGCCATCGAAAACACGCCGCGCCTCTTCCCCCGCAGTGCGACAGTCGCCTGTCAGGGCGTGGAGGGTGCCTATTCCCAACTCGCCTGTGAAAAGCTCTTCGCCACACCGAGCATCCAGTATTTCCGCAATTTTGAGGGCGTGTTCTCCGCGATCGAGGCAGGCTTCTGCCGCTACGGCATTTTGCCGATCGAGAACAGCACCGCTGGCTCCGTTAACCGCGTGTATGACCTGATGATCGAACATAATTTCAGCATCGTCCGCTCGACACGGCTGAAGGTCGACCATTGCCTGCTTGCCAAGCCCGACCACACGCCGATCAAAGAGGTCTTCTCCCACGAGCAGGCGATCAACCAGTGCGCAGGCTTCCTGAAGTCCCTCGGCAATGTGAAGATCACCTGCTGCGAAAACACCGCCGTCGCCGCCCAGACCGTCGCCCTGTCCGACCGCAAGGACATCGCTGCCCTCTCCTCGCGGATGTGCGCAGAGCTGTACGGCTTAAAGGTCGTGCAGAGCAGCGTGCAGGACGAGGGGAATAACCACACCCGCTTCCTGTGCATCTCGAAGGACACCGAGATCTACCCCGGCGCGGATAAGACCTCGGTCATGATGATCCTGCCGCACAAGCCCGGTGCGCTGTATAAGGTCTTGGCGCGTCTCTACGCCCTCGGCATCAACCTGTTAAAGCTGGAAAGCCGTCCCCTGCCCGACCGCGACTTTGAATTCATGTTCTATCTTGATCTGGAGACCTCGGTCTACTCCGAGGAATTCGTCCAGCTCATGTGCGAGATCGGCTCCATCTGTGAGGAATTCAAGTATCTGGGCAGCTATACGGAGGTCGTCTGATGCGCTGCGGCTTATTGGGCGAACGCCTTGGGCACAGCTATTCCCCGCAAATTCACGGGGCGCTGGCGGACTATTCCTATGAGCTCTTCGAGGTTGCCCCCGATGATTTGGATGCCTTTCTCCGCTCCGACCGTTTTGATGCCCTCAATGTGACGATCCCCTATAAGCGTGCGGTCGTGCCCTACTGCGCGGAGCTGTCCGAGACGGCAAAAAAGCTGGGCAATGTCAATACCCTCGTCCGCCGCAAGGATGGCACGCTCTTTGGCGATAACACGGATTTTGACGGCTTTTCGTGGCGGCTGCAAAGAAACGGCGGTATCCGGTCGGGCGAAAAAGCCCTCGTCTTGGGCACAGGCGGCGCGTCGCAGACCGTGCAGTGCGTTCTGCGGGAGCAAGGCGCAAAGGTCGTCGTCCTCTCCCGCACGGGCGAAAATACCTATGATACCCTTGCAAATCACGCAGACGCGGCGCTCGTTGTCAACGCCACCCCCGTTGGCATGTACCCCAACAACGGCGCGCACCTGATCGACCTTGATCTGCTCCCGAATTGCCGCTGCGTCCTCGACCTCATCTATAACCCCGCGCGGACAAGGCTGCTGCTGGACGCGGAGGAACGCGGCATCCGCTGTGAGGGCGGTCTGCCGATGCTCGTCGCGCAGGCAAAACGCGCCGCAGAGCGCTTCACGGGCAAAAGCATCCCCGATTCCCGCTGCGAAGAAATATTATGTCAACTTAATCGTGAGATGCAGAACATCATCCTGATCGGCATGCCCGGCTGCGGCAAGACCACGGTCGGGAAGCTGGTTGCACAGCGGCTGCACCGTCCGTTTTTTGACGCGGACGCAGAGATCGTCAACCGTCTCGGCTGCGATATCCCAACCTATTTTGCCCAAGAAGGGGAAGCAGCCTTCCGCAAGGTGGAAAGCGAAGTGATGGCAGACCTGGGCAAGCGCTCCGGCTGCGTGATCGCCACCGGCGGCGGCTGCGTCACAAGGGAGGAAAACTACGCATCTCTGCATCAAAACGGCGTGATCTTCTGGTGCAAGCGCGAGCTCTCGTCCCTCCCCACGGACGGTCGTCCCATCAGCCAATCGACAGCTCTGACCGACCTCTACGAAACCCGCCGTCCCCTGTACGAACACTTTGCCGACCATCTCATAGATAACACCCCCACCCCCGCCGCCGCAGCCGAACAGATTATCGCAATGCTATGACCCTGTCATTGCGAGGCGCCTGCGCCGTGGCAATCTCATGCAGGAACCACCTATCAGGCTAAGGACTAAGAGCTAAGGGTGAATGACTGTGGAGCGCTCCGCGCGGATGAAAAAAACAAACATCCCCTCGCCGTAGTACACTGTAACAATTAAGACTTTATTTTTGGATGCGGGCTTTGCGAACGGTAGCAGTTCGGCGTAGGGCGTGCCCCTTGCGGGTATTGCGGGTGCAATCTCGTGTAGGAACTAGCAAGTGTGTGCAAACCTACAGTCGGAGATTGCCACAACCAGTGTGCGCACTGGTTTCGCAATGACAAATATGGTAGCCTTCCCGTGTCATTGCGAGACCCCAACGGGGTCGTGGCAATCTCACGCACACACCCCCAAAAATCACCGCACCCCTGTAGGGCGGAGGCATGCCTCCGCCGGTGCAGGAACTACCGACTGCGTACAAATCTCCCCTTCATGTCATTGCGAGACCCCAACGGGGTCGTGGCAATCTTATGCAGGAACTAGCAAGTGTGTGCAAACCTACAGTCGGAGATTGCCACAACCAGTG
>JAEDOK010000091.1 GCA_016302005.1 Oscillospiraceae bacterium
CTCCGCCACAGGCGGCGCTCGCAAGCGTCCCCCCGCCGACCGCGAAGCGGCAGAAAGCAGGCATGAACAAGTCTGTACATACTTGGTAGTTCCTGCACCGGTGGGGACATGCCCCCACCCTACAGAGGGTTTCATGGCAATGACATAATAGGCTACCCTCTTTGTCATTGCGAGACCGGTGCGCACACCGGTCTTGGCGATCTCCGGTTGCAGGCTTGTACGCACTCGGTACTTCCTGCACCGGGCGGATAATATCCGCCCCTACGGCGTGAACTGCAAAATATTTCGTAGGGGCGGCTATCAGCCGCCCGCGTTTCTCATCCGCGCGGAGCGCTCCTCAGTCATTCACCCTTAGCCCTTAGCCACTAACGCCGCTCCTATTCCAAATTATCCGCGAAGAAATCCGCAAGCTCGGCGATGCGTCCCTCTGCGAACG
Source organism: Oscillospiraceae bacterium (assembly GCA_016302005.1). Next base: position 437 of record JAEDOK010000091.1, read on the forward strand.
GGGACTCCATCTCCGCAATTTCCAGCAGGGCGAGGATGGAATTGTCCGGGGCGTTGCGCATCAGGGTCTGATATGCTTCCATACCGCTGCCCTCCTCCTGCTCGATCATATAGATCTGCAGGGCGGCATCGTTGGAGACGCAATAGCTGATGACGTAGAACGGTGCGATGAAGAAATGCTGCACGTCGATCCAGCCGGGCGCCAAAATATCCTCCATGCCGTACATGGACATGCCGAACTCCTCCATGCATTCCAAAAACAGCGCGTTCAGCCGCTCCGCCGTCAGCTCGTCGTCGGGCAGCTCATAGGCGCGCTGCTCAAACTCCGCGTAGCACGCCTGCCCGAGGAAGACCAGCACGGAGTCCGCCAGCTTCGACGATGCCAGCCCCTCACGCTCCCGTCTTGTCAGATCGGCGCGGCTCAGGGCGAGGAATTCCAGCCCCTGCGAGAAGATCTCCGCGCAGTCGATGGAGTTTGTGCCGTTGCAGTTGACATAGCCGTCCACAAAATGCCCGAACTCATGTGTTGCGGTCAGGAAATCGTCGATCGTCCCCGTCGGGGAGACATAGAGGAAGGGCATCTCATAGGCAGACAGATAGGTCATGTAAGAACCGGGCATCTTGCTCGTCGATTCCGTAACATCATACAGCCGGTAAGCCATCATGTAATCATAGGCAGTCGCGAGCTCGCCGCCGAAGCGATAGGCGGTGTTTTGCAGCAGCTCCATCACCTCGTCCATCTCCATGTCCTCGCTGTAGCTGCTGTAAAGCGCGGCATAGTACAGCGACGACATCTCCTTGGCGATGTCCGAGGTATATTGCTTGACCTGCGCAGGCGTGTAGTCGCGCTCGTAATAGTATTCATATGCAAAGTCCGCGTAGCTCTCGTAGTCCAGCTCCTCCGCGATCTCCCGGCGCACGCGGATCAGCTTGGCATACAGCTCCGTCGCCAACGGATTGTATTTGTCGTAGTACAGCTCGTAGATCTGCAGCATCTCCATATAATCGAGGTTCGGGTCAGCAAGCAGCTCCTCCACCAGACATTCCTCGCCCTTCCACTCGATGGTCATATCGCTCTGCATCGCCATATACTCCGATTGCAGCGCGCTCTCCTCCTGCATCAGCTCGACCACGCGGTCGTTGGAGTAGATCTGATTCTCGTCGTAGTAATCGAAGAAGCCCTCCTCGAAATATGCCGCCTCCAAGGCGTCGCGCTGATCGCTCTTGCCCATTGCGATAAAGCATTTCTCCATCGCCTGCTCGATCAGGGGCGACTGCTCCTCGCACCAGTTGTATTCCTCGTCATAATAGGAATCGTTGAGGTCGAGGGTATAACGAATGTATGCATATTGCCCCATGGTGCTGAAGCCGACATACTCCTCCTCCACGGGATAATACGCCGCAAGGATCTCGTCGCAGTCCGCGCCGCCTTCCACCAGCGCCTGCACTGCGGCAAAATCGTCGCACAGCCCCTGCGCATCCGGGCGTTCATAGACGATCTCGTCAAAAGGAACCTCCGTCAGCAGCGCTTCGGTCGGGCGCTCAAATTCGTCATAGGGCGTGTAGGGCGGCAAAGTCTCCGGCTCTGTCGGCGCTTCGGTGGTCCTTCCCGTCGTCTCGGTCGCCTCCGTCGGCGCGAAGAGGCCGCCCTCGCGGAACATCTGTTGGACGGTGCAGCCCTGCAGCAGCAGACTGAGCGCCAGCAACAGCGCCAGCAATACGGACAGTCTTCTCTTTTTCATAAATACCATTCCTTTCTTAACGCATACGGAACTGCAAGCTGCCGACCAAAAGGCAGCTTTTGAACGAAGGGCTAAGGACTAAGAGTGAATGACTGAGGAGCGCTCCACGCGGATTTGAAACGCGGGCGGCTGATAGCCGCCCCTACGAGAAATCTCGCAGTTCGCGCCGTAGGGGCGGATATTATCCGCCCGGTGCAGGAACTGCCGACTGCGTAGCAATTCGTTCCTTCGCATCGTCTGTCATATCAGGTATGTCAAAATTCCAAATCCGTGCGAAGCACACCACAGTCCTTCACCATTCACCCTTCGCCCTTAGCCAAAACAAGCTGCCTACAGGCGCGTCAGGGATGCCGCAGGCTACAGCGACCTGTTCACGATCTCACAGCACCTGCAAAATACAGCCCTTCAAATACGCCGCGTGTTCGACGTTGAGGGCGGCGGGATGATCCCGGGACTGGGTCAGGCGTTCCAGCAGGCGGACGGTCCTGCCGCTGTCCGCTGCCGCCTCGCGGAGCATCTTTTCAAACAGCGGCTGCGTCATAAACTGGCTGCAAGAGCAGGTCAGCAGGATGCCGCCCGCCTGGGTCAGCCGCATACAGCGCAGATTCAGCTCCTTATACCCGCGATATGCCGCCTCCAAGGCGCGCTTGCTCTTGGCAAAGGCGGGCGGGTCGCAGACGACAACGCCGTAGCGCTCCCCTGCCTCGCTCTCCTGCTTGACAAGGTCAAATACATTGGCGCAGACGGTCGTGATCCTGTCCTCCACGCCGTTGCGCGCGGCATTCTCGCGTACCATCGCAAGGGCGTTCTCGGAAACATCCACCGCGCGGACACTCGTTGCGCCGTAAAGCGCGGCATGGACGGAGAAGCCGCCCGTATGGCAGCACAGGTCGAGGACGGTTTTTTCCTTGCAATAGGGCTTGAGCCTGCCGCGGTTTTCCTGCTGGTCGAGGAAATGCCCCGTCTTCTGCCCGTTCTCCAAATCCACCGCCATGATCGCGTCATGCTCCCGGATCAGCAGCTCTGCCGGGACTTCGCCGGAAACGCAGCCCTTTTGCTGCGCCATGCCCTCCTTCTCGCGGACGGGTACATCGTCCCGCTCATAGATGCAGCGCGGCTGAAAGATCTCCGCCAGCGCAGAGAAGATCTCCGCCTTGCGCTGTTCCATCCCAAGGCAGACGATCTGCACCGAGAGGCAATCGGCAAATTTATCCACCGTCAGCCCCGGCAGCCCGTCCGACTCGCCGAAGACCACGCGGCAGGCATTGTCAAAGCCGAGGGCGCGGCGGTTTTCCCACGCGGCACGAATGCGGCGGCGGAAAAAGTCCGCGTCCACCGTCTCCGTGCGATCCCGCGTCAGCACCCGCACAACGATCTTGGACTTGCCGTTGAAAAAGCCCTTTGCCAAAAAGCGGCAGCGGCTGTCAAGCACCTCGACGACAGCGCCGTCCTCGCAGCGGTCGTCCGCCCAGTCGATCTCGTTGTCAAACACCCAAAGTCCGCCGCCGAGAAGGTCGCCTTCCTCCCCGCGCCGCAGACAAACCTGTCCAAGCTCCATAGCTCCTCCGTTCCATAAACCGAAATAGAGAATATTTTGTTCATTATAGCACAGAATTTCCCGTTTGCACAGTCAAAAAAGCCGCCCGCCGAGAAAATATCGCCCGCCCGGACCAAACCGACGAAAAAAGGCTGTCCTCTTTTTCAAGAAAACAGCCTGATTCACGGGATAGCGAAACGAAACGGTTGCATTTTACGCGTAATGATGCTACAATATTTACGCCGCAGCCTGCGGCAGGTGCTGCCACCTACGGCGGACGGTTGTCTTCCTCGCCCCTCACGTTTTCCGAGACAGGACGAGGGAGGTGATGCGCATGTATGTTACTTACGCGGAGCTGTTCAGTTTCGTCTTGGTACTTTGTGCCGTCATTTCTTTGGTCAAGAACCATAGAAACAAGTAACTTTTTAGGATATAGAAAGATTACTCCGTCCAAGTGCCGTACCAAAGCCTGACGGAGTAATCTGTCCGGGCGAGGGAGGCAACCGTTCGTCGGCAGCACCTCTCTACACACACAGTATACCACGGAGATCCCGCATTTGCAAGGGCTTCTCCGTGTTTTTTTGTTTGCACCGCTCCGCACCGGTTTTGCACAGGTCGGGTCTGTCGAAAAAGTAGATTTTTTTCGCGAAGGGTGTCGAAAGGGTGCGCGGTTACCATAAGAATCTCACAGGATCCTGTGCATAATTCTGTGCAATTGTTGAAAACTCAGCGTTTTGCTGCACAGGCGGACGGAAAAATTGTGGTGTTATGTCTACCGAAGTCCCACAAATTGTGGTTTGTGTGCGTTCATCCGAATTTTTGTGAAAATGCCGAAAGCATTCCTGTGCAATTGTGAATTTTCTTGATCTCCTGTAGCATTTTGCCCGGAGTTTTGTTATAATCTAAACTGAGAATTTATGAATTTCGGAACCCGCCTTCTTTTCGGAGGCGAGAGGAGCTTGTAATATATGTTGGAATTACTCAGTCCCGCCGGATCGGTTGACGCACTGCGGGCGGCGGTCTGCAACGGTGCAGACGCGGTCTACCTCGGCGTGGAGGACTTTAACGCCCGTCACGGCGCGAAAAATTTCAAGTTGGACGACCTCGCGGAGAGTGTGCGCTACTGCCATGTGCGCGGGGTGCAGGTGCATCTGACGCTGAACACGCTGGTGTCCGACCGGGAGCTGCCCGCTGCCGCGAAGACCATTGCCGCCGCAGCCAAGGCGGGGATCGACGCCTTCATTGTGCAGGATCTCGGTATGCTGGAGCTTTGCCGTCAGATCGCGCCCCGGGTGCCGCTGCACGCCTCGACCCAGATGAGCATCCATTCCCTCGAGGGCGTGCGGGAGGCTGCCGCTCTGGGCGTAAGCCGCGTAGTGCTGGCGCGGGAGCTGCCGAAGGAGAATATCGCCTTCCTCTGCCGCAACAGCCCGGTGGAGATCGAGGTCTTCGTCCACGGTGCGCTGTGCATGTGTTATTCCGGGCAGTGCTATATGTCCTCCGTCATCGGGCGGCGCAGCGGCAACCGCGGGCAGTGCGCCCAGCCCTGCCGCCTGCCCTACGGCTATGACCGTTTTGAGGAAAAATACCCCCTGAGCCTCAAGGACAACTGCCTTGTGGAGTATTTGCGGGAGTTAGAGCGCCTCGGCGTCGCCAGCGTAAAGATCGAAGGACGCATGAAGCGGGCGGAATATGTCGCCACGGTCACGCGCATTTACCGCCATGCCATCGACGAGGGCAGCGTCGGGGAAGAGAGCCTGCACGCGCTGCGGGCTGCGTTCTCCCGTCAGGGCTTCACCCAGGGCTACTATCTCGGCAGGACAGGGGCGGAGATGTGCGGCACACGCGGAAATGAGAAGGAGGACAAGGCGCTGCTGCAAGCCGCCCGTGCCTCTTACGAAAACGCGGAGACGCAGCGCGTGCCGGTGGATTTTTACGCCATCGTCGCCCGGGGGCAGAATGTGATGCTCGCCGTGCAGGACGATGCGGGACACGTCTGCAAGGCACAGGGCGCACCCCCGCAGGAGGCGGTGAGCCGGGCGCTGACGCAGGAGGAGCTGACGCAGCGCCTGCAAAAGACCGGCGGCACGCCCTATCTCTGCCGTGCGGTGCGGTGCATGATCGACCGCGACTTAAGTGTATCGGCTGCGGAACTGAACCAATTGCGCAGGGAGGTGCTGATGCAGCTGTCTGCCATGCGCGGCAGGAAGGACGCGGCGGAGTTAGGCACATATGCCGAGCCGCAGCGCTTTGCCGGTTCGAAGGAGCCGCCGAAGCTCACGGTCAGCGTGCTCAAGACCGAGCAGATCACCCCGCGGCTGCTGCAATGTAAGCCCGCCGTGCTCTATGTCCCGCTGTCCGAAATTCTCGCGCAGCAGGAATTTTACCGCACCCTTGCCGCAAAGCAGACCCTTGCCGCCATCCTGCCCCGGGTGGTGTGGGACAATGAGATGTCCGCCCTGCTCTCCTCCCTGCGCACCCTGCCCATGCTCGGGATCCATCGGGTGCTGACGGGGAATTTGGGGCAGTTCACCGCCGCGCAGTCCAGAGGTCTGGAGGTCGCGGGGGACTTCGGGCTGAATCTCTATAACTCCCGCGCCATGCAGCAAATGAAGCACCGGGGGCTCATCAGTGCGACGGCATCCTTTGAAATGACGCTGCCGCAGCTGCGCGACCTGTCCAAGCCCCTGCCGACGGAGCTGCTGATCTACGGCCGCCTGCCGCTGATGCTGACGGAGAACTGCCTGATACGCGGTCGTTCCGGCGCTTGCAGCTGCGAGACAGGCGCGGCAAAGCTTGTGGACCGCATCGGCGAGGAGTTCCGCGTCGTGCGCGACTGCGGCACCTGCAGAAGCGTACTGTTAAACGGCAAAAAACTCTATCTTCTGGATAAAAAGGACGACCTGCGCAAGCTCGGACTCTGGGCAGTGCGTCTCTCGTTTACGACGGAGAATCCCGCCGAGATTGACGGCATTCTCGCCGCATGGACGGGCAAAGCCCATTTCGATCCCGGTGGCTGCACCAGAGGTCTATACCTCCGCGGCGTCGAGTGATAAAGATGACGAAGGGCTAAG
>JAEDOK010000092.1 GCA_016302005.1 Oscillospiraceae bacterium
GCAATCTCGTGCAGGAACTGCCGAGTTTGTACAAAGAAGAAACCGTAGATTGCCACGACCAGTGTGCGCACTGGTCTCGCAATGACAAATCAGAGTGTCTCTTCGTGTCATTGCGAGGAGCGCAGCGACGTGGCAATCTCGTGCAGGAACTGCCGAGTTTGTACAAAGAAGAAACCGTAGATTGCCACGACCAGTGTGCGCACCGGTCTCGCAATGACAAATCAGGGGAGTGCGTTTTCACTATCGCCATTCGCCATTCATTATTCACTACGCACTACTCATTGCATCATAGGAGGAATCGCCATGCGTACCATTTCTGAACTTGCCCCCAATATTGAATATGTATCACGCTTCGATGAGGAGATCGGTGCGCTGATGGGTGATGAGCTGCGCCGCCAGCGGCGGAACATCGAGCTGATCGCCTCGGAGAATATCGCCTCCGCCGCCGTCATCGCCTGCATGGGCACGGTGCTGACCAACAAATATGCCGAGGGTCTGCCCGCAAAGCGTTATTACGGCGGCTGCGAGGTGGTGGACGAGGTCGAGCGCCTTGCCATTGCCCGCGCAAAGCAGCTCTTCGGCGCGGAATTTGTCAATGTCCAGCCCCACAGCGGCGCGCAGGCGAATTTGGCGGTCTATGCCGCGCTTTTGCAGCCGGGCGATACGATCCTCGGCATGAGCCTTGCAAACGGCGGCCATCTGACCCACGGCGCGCCCGCCAACCAGTCGGGCAAGGTCTATAACGCGATCTCCTACGGCGTCGATCCGCAGACCGGCAGGATCGACTATGACGAGGTCGCCCGCTTGGCGGAACAGCACAAGCCGAAGCTGATCGTTGCGGGCGCGTCCGCCTATCCGCGCGCGATTGATTTCAAAAGATTCGCGGAGATCGCCCATGCCAACGGTGCGCTTCTGATGGTCGATATGGCGCACATTGCGGGCTTGGTCGCCGGCGGCGCACATATGAGCCCCGTGCCCTATGCCGACATCGTGACGACTACCACCCACAAGACCCTGCGCGGTCCGCGGGGCGGCATCATCATGGGCAAGGAGGAGTTTGCGAAAAAGATCAACTCCGCCGTCTTCCCCGGCACCCAGGGCGGTCCCCTGATGCATGTCATTGCGGCAAAAGCCATCTGTTTCCGCGAGGCGATGCAGCCGGAGTTCTCCGACTATGCCCATCAGATCGTGAAAAACGCGCAGGCGCTTGCTGCTGCGCTGCTGGAAAAGGGCTTTGACCTTGTCTCGGGCGGCACGGACAACCACCTCATGCTTGCCGATCTGCGTCCCCTGCATATCACAGGCAAGGAGCTGCAGCGGCGTTTGGACGAGAATTACATCACCGTCAACAAGAACGCCATCCCGAACGACCCCGAAAAGCCCTTTGTCACCAGCGGCGTGCGCATCGGCACTCCGGCGGCGACCACCAGAGGCATGAAGGAGGACGACATGCGTGTGATCGCGGAGTGCATCTATGACACCGCTGCGGATTTCGAGGGTACGCAGGAAAAAGTGCGCGCTGCCGTGGGTGAACTGACGAAGAAATACCCGCTGTATGAATAAGGGAAATTTTCCATTGCAAGCGGACAAAATTCGTGGTATGATGGGGAATATCAAACTTGCAAAAGGAGAATCCCTGTGAAAGAAACAAAAAGATTTCTTGCACTGCTGCTGATCGCGGTAATGCTGCTTACGACCCTTGTCGGCTGCAAGAAGCAGCAGGACGATTCGGAAGCTACCTCTACGAGTGAAACAACGCAGGCGACCGAGACGACGGATGCCCCCACGGAGAGCACGACGGAAGAATCTGCCCTTTCCGAGCCTGCGGGCTACGGCAACAACACCGTTGCGGCGCTTCCGAATTATGCCATTCAGACCGCGTCGCCCGATGACACGGTCATGACCTCTGTGATCGCCGTGGATGCGCAGAATCATCCGCTGCTGACCAATGCGGCGATGCAGATCTGCTACTGGGTCGAGTTCTACGGCTTTATGAACAACTACGGCGAATATGCCTACCTCATGGGCCTGGACTATTCCATGCCCCTCGCGGAGCAGAATTGCAGCGAGGATCGCACCTGGGAGCAGTATTTCCTGGAGGCGGCGGCGCAGCATTACAGTGAGAACTACGCATTGGCGCAGGCTGCCTACGCCAATGGCTATACCCTTCCCCCGGAGGATGCGGCTGCCATCGAAGAAATTGCTGACCCCAACGGGAGCTTTGCCGCAGAGGCAGCAGAGGCGGGCTACGACAGCCCGGAGGCATATCTCAAAGCCAACTTCGGCGACGGTGTCAGCATTGCGGACTATCAGGACTACCTGCGGATGTTCTATGCGGCGGTGGACTACTATAACCAGATCGCGCAGGACATGGAGGACACTCTGACCGATGCCGAAATTGAGGCATATTACGACGAGAACGCGGCGACCTATGAGGAGAGCCGCCTGTTCAAGCAGAATAACGTCTCCGTGCGCCATATTCTGATCTCTCCGGAGGGCGACAAGGACGAGACGCTGAACGACTGGACGCAGGAGCAGTGGGCGGCAGCCGAGACAAAGGCGGCTGAAATTTACACGCTCTGGCAGGAGGATCCGAGCGAGGAGAACTTCGCCGCGCTTGCGACGGAATACACCGACGATACCGGCTCTGCGGAGAACGGCGGTCTGTATGAGGACTTTGCCACGAACGCAATGGTGGAGGAGTTCAGCGATTGGAGCTTCGATCCCGAACGGATGGCAGGCGACACCGGCATCGTCAAGACGACCTACGGCTATCATATCATGTATTTTGTCGAGCAGACCGAGACACGCGCTTGGTTCGACACCGCAAAGTCGGATATGGCGAATGCGCGCATTGAGGAGCGCATGGCAGAGCTGTGCGAGACCTATCCCGTCCGATTTGACTATACGCTCGTGCGTGTTTTCGACATGGTGAGCAAAATGGCGGCAGAGGAGACCCCGCAGGGCTGATCGGCTGAGAATTCTATAAAAACAATCAATTCCCCTCAAAGGATGAATGTCCTTTGAGGGGATGGTGTTTTTTAAGTGAATCGTGAAGATAGAATAGAGAATCGTGTCGGTGCGCTCCGGGCGGATTTTGAATTGCGACTGGGCTTCCTTTTACACGTCATTGCGAGGAGCGAAGCGACGCGGCAATCTTGTGCAGGAACTACCGGCTGCATACAGACCTACAGCATGAGATTGCCACGACCAGTGTGCGCACTGGTCTCGCAATGACAAAGTGAGGTAGCCTCTCCGTGTCATTGCGAGGAGCGAAGCGACGCGGTAGCGCAGCCGTTCGCGAGGGACGAGCGTTACGGATGCGGCATACCCCCTGCGCAGCCGTTCGCGACGAAGGAGCGCTACGGATGCGGCGTGCCCCTTGCGGGTATTGCGGGTGCAATCTTGTGCAGGAACTGCCGGGTGTGTACCAAATTGTTCTTCTATACCGACTGCCGCTTATGCGGACGGCGGGGACAAGTCCGAAGCTTTTCGGGGATCATTCCGCGACTTGGTTGATCACGCCGAGGAAGAGGAAGGTCTGCGTTTCGTTGTCGTAGATGCCCATCACGAACGGACGGCTGAGGAAGACGGACTTTTGCATGAACATCCCGCACTCCTTCATGATAATGGCAGTCGCGGCGGCTGCCTTGGTGCCGTTTTCGTCTACCTCGAGGTAGGTCTTTTGCAGCACGGTGTCAATGCAGAGCGGTTTGTCCGCAATGCCGGAAAAATCCGCGCCGCTCCCGAAGGCGAGAGGCATCCCCATTGCGCACAGCGGCTCGTTCAGCTCCCTTGTCGTCTCGGTTTTCAGCTTTGGCATGGTGACCTTCACGCTCTCCGAGGAGGCGTTTGCGATGGTGTCCAGCAGCTTTTCCCCCGTCAGGGAGGAAAGATACTCCTCCATCGTCACACCCTCGTTCGGCAGCAATGCAAGGTAGCTGTAGCGTCCGCCCTCGTACGGCTTCAAAAAGCCGGTCGCCATGCCGTCGTCGAGATAGGTGCTTTCCTCACTGTGCAGGTAGGAGGCTTGCTGCACCGTGCCGTCTGCCGCGGTGAATTCCCCGTCGGTGGCGTTGTCCTCGGCGTATTTCTCCTGCCACTGCGCGTCAAAGGTCAGCGCATTGATCAGCACAAGCATCATCTCTGCCGACATATCCTCCAGCATGGTGGGGATCCGTCCGTCGGTATGTGTGCTGACCCAGTCGTTGATCTCCTTGACGGTCTGCATGTCAAAGGGCTTGCGATAGGCATCCGCGCCGTAATAGTCGGCGTTCGCCTGCAAAAAGGCATCCTTTACGACGAGAGATTCCGTGTCACGGAACCAAATGGAGTTAGCTCCGGTGACCTCGCTGCCCATGTCGCAGCCGTGGAGATATTCGTTCAATGCGCCGATGGGCAGACCGAGTACGGTTTCCATCTGCGCAAGCGTCTCGCCCTGCGCGCCGTTGGCGGTCATGGCGAGGGCGACCATCGCGGAATAGGGGGACAAAACGCAGTTATCCGTCCCGTCCGCGCTGCCTTGCAGCAGTCCGACGGCAAAATTTGCCGCAGCCGTGGAAAACGCGGCATCGGAGGGGCGTTTCTCGGCGTTTCCCGGCTGTACGGACGCCATCAGATTGACAGCCTCTATGACGGATGTGTGATTTTCGACTTCCTTCGTCTGCGCGGAGCCGACCTCGGATCGGCAGCCGGTGATCGGCAGCAAAAGCGCGAAGCTGAGCAGCAGGCAGAGCTTCCTGGTAAAGTGCTTCATAAGGGGAACCTCCTTCATTTTCCTTTGCTTCTTTGACGCAGAAGCTTCCAAAATGTTCCGAAAAAAATAAAAAGATGCCTGTGAGGCGAGTCAATGGAGAGAATTGGGGATTTCTGATACTTAAAACCGATTAAAATATTCATTTCAATCGGTTTTCAACGCCGTACCGGCGTTGCATTTTCGCGATGATAAGGTAAGCATCGCGAAAATACATCTCGTACCAATCACGGTATCGCAATTAAAATGTGCGTTGCACATTTTAATTGGTGATTGGTATGACTGGACAAATGCGGAAGGATATATTATAATGATTGAGGACATTGCACCTGCTGCAGTGAAATTCTATGATAAAGGAGACGAAAAACATGAAAAAGATCTCACGCATTCTTTCGTTGGCCTTGGCGCTTGTCATGCTGCTTTCTCTGGCACCGATGGCGTTTGCTGCGGGGACAGCGACCGTGACGCTGGTGACTCCCGCAGGCAGCACTGAGGTAAAGGTGCCGCTCAATGAGAGCTTCACCTTCCCCGGCTGTGACGAGGAATATGAAGGCTATTTATTTGAATGCTGGGTTCCTCAGCGCTATGAGAAGGCCGCTGCCTCGGACATCAAAGATTACTTTTTTGAGGGCGGTTCGCTCGTGATCGATGCGGACATGACCTTCTATGCGCTCTATGCAAATGCCCAGTTCGTTCCCTATGATAAGCCCTGCTACTACTGGTCTGATACGCGGGAGGACTATTCCGGTCTGTGGGCGTTTGTCGGCTTCAACTACGACGAGATCATGGGCGGCTATGTCTATGAGACTCCCTTCGCGATGGGCGAAAACGGTGAAGAGGTTGATGTGGTCAACGGTTTGGGCGTTGCCTACGATTCGGAGCATTCTGAATTCTATACGGATGACCTCAGCATTCAGTTTGAGATCGAACGCCAGCCGAACGGTACTTATACCATCAAGAATACCAAGAGCGGCAAATATCTGAGCATTTCGGACGAATCCATTGCAATGCGCACCACGCGCGACGCCACAAGCTATTGGGACATTACGATCGACGAATATGACTGTGAAAAGCTCAGCAACGCGTCGAACAGCGACCTTGTTTTGTATTATGATGACGAGAACGGCTGGTTCAGAATTTTTGATAACACGGAAGTTCGTGTTGAAACTGATGAAGGACCGCTCTATGCCTCCGATTACTTCTACCTCAACTTCTTCGCCTATGCGGAAGGCGAGTGGGCGGCAAACTATTTCACCACCGAGATCGAGGCGGAGCTCTACGGCGACTGCCATTTTGCCGATTTCTCCGACTGCAAGGACAAGTGGTACCATGAGGCGGTGGACTACGCCGTGGAGAACAAGCTGATGAACGGTGTCGGCAACGGCAAGTTCGAGCCGAACGGCGGCTTGACCCGCGCGATGATCGTTACCGTGCTTTACCGTCAGGCGGGTGAGCCGATCTTCAAGCAGCCGGCTACCTTTACCGATGTTCCTGCAGGTCAATGGTATTCCGACGCGATCGCGTGGGCGCAGGAGTGCAGTATCGTCAAGGGTGTCAGCGAGACGGAATTTGCTCCCGAGGCACCGGTTACCCGCGAGCAGATCGCAACGATCCTGTGGCGCTTCGCGGGTGAGCTCGATGCAAAGGCAGACCTTTCCTCCTTCCGGGATGCCGACAAGATCAGCGGCTACGCTGCCAAGGCGATGAACTGGATGGTCAGTGAGGGGATCCTCAAAGGGGATGCAGGCAAGCTCAATCCGGGGGATAACGCAACGCGTGCCGAGTTTGCATGCATGATCATGCGCTTTTTGGGCGGCTCCTACAACTGCGCCGAGCTGCAAGACTGATCTTGCTGCATCGACCTTCGCAGCATTCGAAAATCACCCTGCGGAAACCCGCAGGGTGATTCCTCAGCGTGTCGAAAAAGCCCCTGACGTGTCATTGCGAGGAGCAAAGCGACGTGGTAGCGCAGCCGTTCGCGAGGAACGAG
>JAEDOK010000093.1 GCA_016302005.1 Oscillospiraceae bacterium
CACGATATCGCAATTAAAATGTGCTTTGCACATTTTAATTGGTGATTGGTATGAATCACGGCAATCTGTAACAAAAACGCAGCCCATTTCCCTGTAGGGCGGGGACATGTCCCCGCCGTCCGCGCAGCGGCAGACCGTACAAACGAACAGCTTTGTACGCACGCGGCAGTTCCTGCACGCGGGCGGATGATATCCGCCCCTACGGCATTGACTTCGACCGTTCTCGTAGGGGCGGCTATCAGCCGCCCGGCGGAGGTTGCACGCGCGCGGCAGTTCCTGCACGCGGGCGGATGATATCCGCCCCTACGGCATTGACTTCGACCGTTCTCGTAGGGGCGGCTATCAGCCGCCCGGCGGAGGTTGCACGCGCGCGGCAGTTCCTGCACGCGGGCGGATGATATCCGCCCCTACGGCATTGACTTCGACCGTTCTCGTAGGGGCGGCTATCAGCCGCCCGGCGGAGGTTGCACGCACGCGGCAGTTCCTGCACCGGCGGGGACATGTCCCCGCCCTACAGACACAATTCATTAAACTAAACTATATCATGGAGGAACCAACATGAACACAAACGCACTCGGTATGATCGAAACCCGCGGACTGGTCGGCGCGATTGAAGCGGCGGACGCGATGGTCAAGGCGGCAAATGTCCAGCTTGTGGGCAAGGAGCAGGTCGGCGGCGGCTTGGTCACCGTCATGGTGCGCGGCGATGTCGGCGCGGTCAAGGCGGCGACGGACGCAGGCGCGGCAGCGGCGGAAAAGGTCGGGGAGCTGATCTCCGTCCATGTCATCCCCAGACCGCACACGGAGGTTGACGCGATCCTGCCCAAGGGGCGCGGCGATATCCCGCAGAAATAATGCTCTACACGGAGGAAAATGTCAAAGCCGCCCTGCGGACGCAGGACGGCAGGCGGGTCTTTTGGATGAAGGATGGCGACCGTCTGACGCCCTCCGCAAGGGATTGGCTGCGCAGCGAGCATATCCCCGTGGAAACGCGGAAAAAGACCTATACCACCCTGTTCGGCGGCGAATTCACGGAAAAGCCCGAGGAGCTGACCCATCTTTCCGGCAACCTTCTCGTGCCGAAGACCCACCCGCGCATCGCCTTTCGCGGGCAAATTGACGCTTTGGAGGCGGAGCTTCTGCTCTGCCAACACGAATTGCGGGAAAAGCCCTCCCTCGTCGCCGCCCTGCAGGAGATGCTCGATCTCGTCCGCTCCCTCATCCGCGCGGATGTGCTGAATGAACCGGTCGCGGAGGTTCGCCTGTGCGGACTTTCCGACGCGGAGCTGCGGGAGCACAGCCATTTTCCCGACAAATACTACGGGCAGCCGCACTTTCTGCCCGCCTATACCGACGGCGAAGCGGTCCTGCGGCTGAACCGTCTGCGCACAAAGGTGCGCGAAACGGAGCTTGCCTGCTGCCGCGCGTTTTCGGACGCAGACGGCAAGCTCCGCCGCGTGGATATTTTGCAGGCGCTCAACCGTCTTTCGAGCCTGTGCTGGATCCTGATGATCCGCTGCAAGGCGGGAAAGGAGTAACAATGGACGATTTGGTAACGCGCATCACCGACGCTTTGCAGTCGCGCCTATTTGTCGAGTTAGAGGCGTCGGGACGCCATGTGCATCTGACGAAGGAGGCCGCCTTAACGCTTTTCGGCCACGGCTTGACGGAAAAACGCCCGCTCTCGCAGCCGGGGCAGTTCGTCTGCAACGAGCGGGTCAGCCTCATTACCCCGAAGGGACGCTTTGACCGCGTCGCCGTCTTGGGGCCCGAGCGAAACGAATGTCAGGTCGAGCTGTCCAAGACCGACTGCGTGACCCTCGGCATCCAAGCGCCCGTGCGTCAGAGCGGGAAAACCGAGGGAACGGGCGGCATCCTCATCGAAAACGGCGACCGGCAGCTCACCCTGACCGCCGGTGTCATCATCGCGCAGCGGCACATCCATATGACCCCCGAGGACGCCGCTCTGCGCGGACTGCACGACGGCGCAGTCGTCCGCCTGAAGGCGCTGACGGAGCGCCCCGTGACCTTTGAGGAGGTCGTCGTGCGCGTCAGCCCGAAGTTCCGCACCTACGCCCACCTGGACTATGACGAGGCGAACGCCTGCGGTTTTCGGGCGGGTGACTTGGGGATGATCCTATGAATGAGCGCTTGATCGAGGAGGTCGTCGCGGAGGTAAGGCGCAGACAGGCGCTGGAGCAGCCCGCCGCCTTGCTCTTAGGACACGCGCCCGCAAGGGAGCTGGGCTTTCACTATGTCACGGAGGAGGACTACGCGGCAGTCGTGATCGGCTCCCTGACGGCGTGTCAGCTTCTGCACCAGCCTGACGAGGCAGTTACGCAGGCACTGCTCCTGGGCAAGCCCGTCTACCTCTGCCCGGAGGGCTTGGAATACCGGCAATACAGCCATACAGGCAACCGCGTGCTGTGGTCGCGCCTGCTTGCCGCCGAACGGCAGCTAAAGCAGCTGGGCGTGCAGTTTTTGGAGCGAAACGCAAACGGCAGCGGGAACGGAAAGCTGCTCACCGCCGACGAGGTGCGCCGCCGTCTGCGGGAGGGTCTGCCGATCGAGGGGCGGCTGACCCCCTTGGCGCGAGATGTTATGGAGGGCAAGGCATGAAGGTCGGCACCGTGACCGGCTCCGTTTGGGCGACCAAAAAATGCCCCGCGCTCACGGGGCAGAGCCTATTGCGCGTGCGGGTCGGGCAGGAGGAGCTTATCGCGGCGGACCTTGTGGGCGCAGGGGAAGGCGAACGGGTGATCCTCGCCTTCGGCGGCGCCGCCCGTCTCGTCCGCCCAAACACCCCCGCCGACGCTGCCATCGTCGCCATCTTAGACGAGCAAACACCCCCCGTCGAAGCGTAGGGGCGGCTATCAGCCGACCGCGTACAGAAAACACCTACCGCGTACACCCTCCATCGCACGCAGACGCTTTTTCCCATGTCATTGCGAGGCGCAACGCGCCGTGGCAATCTCGTACGGGAACTGCCGGCTATGTGCAAGAATCGAAAGAAGATTGCCGCGTCGCTGCGCTCCTCGCAATGACAAGTAAGACGGCCGTTTCCACCATTCTTCGTTATTCCCTATTCACTGCCAATTCGGAGGTATCCCATGTCCGTTGATGAAATCATTCTCTGGCTGATGGCAATTTTCATGGTGCTCGGCGCACTGGACCGTATTTTCGGCAGCCGCTTAGGTCTCGGCAAGCAATTTGAGGAGGGCATCTTAGCCATCGGCGCCCTCGCCCTGTCCATGCTCGGCATTCTCTCCCTTGCCCCCGTGCTGGCAAAGCTCCTGCGCCCCGTTCTTGTGCCGATCTACGGCTTTCTCGGCGCGGATCCCGCCATGTTCGCGGGTACCATCCTCGCAAACGACATGGGCGGCGCACCCCTCGCCTTTGCGCTTGCGCGATCCACGCAGGCGGCGCAGTTCGGCGGACTGATCGTCGGCGCAATGCTCGGCGCAACCGTCGTCTTTACGATTCCCGTTGCCCTCGGCATCATTCAACCGGATGACCGTCCCGCCCTCGCCAAGGGTGTCCTTGCAGGCGTCGTCACCATCCCCGTGGGCGCGTTCGTCGGCGGACTGGTCGCGGGCTTCCCGATTCTGATGATCCTGCGCAACCTCGTGCCCATCGTGCTGTTCGCGGTTCTGATCGCCCTCGGCTTGTGGAAATTCGAGCGCGCCATGATCAAGGGCTTCATCGGCTTCGGCAAGGGTGTCCTCGCAGTCATCACCGTCGGACTGGCAGCCGCCGTCTTTGCGCAGCTGACCGGCATCACCGTCATCCCCGGCATGGCGCCGCTGACAGACGGCGTCGAGGTCGTCGCGGGCATCGGCTTCGTGCTGGCAGGCGCGTTCCCCTTGGTCTTCGTGCTGACCAAGGTGCTCAAAAAGCCGCTTTTGAAATTGGGCGGACTGTTGGGCATGAACGAGATCGCCGCTGCCGGCATGGTCGCCAGCCTTGCCAACTCCATCCCCATGTTCGGCATGATGAAGGACATGGACGCCCGGGGCAAGATCCTCAATGTCGCCTTTGCCGTCTCCGCCGCCTTCGTCTTCGGAGACCACCTCGGCTTCACGGCGGGCTTTGACAAAACCATGCTCGTCCCCGTCATCATCGCCAAGCTCTCCGGCGGCGTCGCCGCCGTCTCAGTCGCCCTCCTCCTCACCCGCAGAACAAAAAACGCTCTGTAGGGCGGGGACATGTCCCCCGCCGACCGCGTAAGCGGCAGACGGCAGGCATGAACAAGTTTGTACGCAATCGGTAGTTCCTACACGAGATTGCACCCGCAAGGGGTACGCCGCATCCGTAGCGCTCGTTCCTCGCGAACGGCTGCGCAGCCGCGCCTCGTTCCTCGGCTCGCAATGATATGGAAAGGCTACCCTATTTGTCATTGCGAGGAGCGTAGCGACGTGGCAATCTATTTCTTGCTTGATACCCACTGCGTAGGCGCGTCAGGGATGCCGCGCACTACAACCGTATCTTACCCCTGTAGGGCGCAGCGTGCCGGTTTTCCGCAGAAAAAGCGCTCCGATGCAAATTTTTCCCTTTACAGACCGAGGCAATTCGGTTATACTATGGGAGGAAAAATTATGGAAGCTCTGAATAAATCCGCAAGAGCGGTCAGCGAGAGATTTTGCCGCAAATTAAGGTTTGAAAACCGCAGGAATACTTTGTGTATCCCAAGGTTTTCGAACCGATCAGTTGCGGCAAAAGATCCGCTGAGCGCCGCCGCTGATTTGTTCAGAGGTTCCTTAGAATCGGAGCAATTTTTATGATCGAATTTGAAGAATACAAGGGAAAACTCAACGACTTAAAGCCGAAATTGGAGGAGCTGCGCGCCGCGTTCCTGCCCCAGAGCGTGCTGGACGAATTGGAGCGTCTGCACGCAATGGCGGAGGCGCCGGGCTTCTGGGACGATCCCGCCCGTTCGCAAAAGGCGGTCATGCGCACCAAGGCGCTGGAGTCCAAGGTGGAGAAATTCAACGCCATGACCTCCTCGTGGGACGATCTCATGACCATCTGTGAAATGGCGCTGGAGGAAAATGACGACTCCATGCTCGACGAATTGACCGAGGGCTATAAGCACTTGGAGACCGCCATGGAGGAAGCGCGTCTGGAAACCCTCCTGCGGGGCGAATATGACGGCAATAACGCCCTTGTCTCCTTCCAGGCGGGCGCGGGCGGCACGGAGGCGCAGGACTGGTGCCAGATGCTCTACCGCATGTACACCCGCTGGGCGGAGGCGCACGGCTTTACCTATAAGATCATGGACTATCTTGAGGGCGACGAAGCGGGTCTGAAATCCGCGAGCATCATGGTCGAGGGCATGAACGCCTACGGCTTCCTCAAGAGTGAAAACGGCGTGCACCGTCTTGTGCGCATCTCCCCCTTTGACGCAAACGCCCGCCGTCAAACCTCCTTTGCCGCCGTCGAGGTCATCCCCGAGATCACGGACGATGTCGAGGTCGAGATCCGTCCCGAGGATATCGAGATGCAGGTCTACCGCTCCTCCGGCGCGGGCGGTCAGCACATCAACAAGACCTCCTCCGCCGTGCGTCTGATCCATAAGCCGACGGGCATCGTCGTCTCCTGCCAGACCCAGCGCGACCAGTTCCAAAACCGCGAAAACTGTATGCGCATGCTGCGCTCCAAGCTCCTGGAGATCAAGGAGCGCGAGCATTTGGATAAGATTTCGGACATCAAGGGCGTGCAGCAGAAGATCGAGTGGGGCAGTCAGATCCGCAACTATGTCTTCATGCCCTACACCCTTGCCAAGGACACCCGCACGGGCTATGAATGCACGAACATCAACGCGGTCATGGACGGCGACATTGACGGCTTCATCAACGCCTACCTCACCTGCGCCGCCACCGGCAACTGGGTGACGAAATAAGCACCATAGACGCCGTAGGTGCGGCTATCAGTTGCCGCGTGCAAGCACTGTCAAGCATAACAAGTACCGACCATAGATTGCCACAGCCGGTGTGCGCACCGGCTTCGCAATGACAGATGGGTTACCCTTCTCGTGTCATTGCGAGGAGCGCAGCGACGTGGTAGCGCAGCCGTTCGCGAGGAACGAGCGTTACGGATGCGGCATACCCCTTGCGGGTGCAATCCCGTGCAGGCAGTGCCGACGCACGGCTGACAAAATAATTCGCATTTTTGCAAAATAGTGCTTGAAATTTAAGGGTTTCTGTGGTAACATTATTAGCACTGTTTGCAAATATGTTCTCACGAACTGAATTCCGGCGCACCGCCTGCCGTAAGCGCGGTCTGATTTGGAGGTTACTATGTATACATTAACAATCGTTCTTTTGGTTCTGCAGCTTCTCTCCTGCGCTGTGCTGACGGCAATGATCCTTCTCCAGTCCGGTAAGGAAGACGGTCTGAGCGCACTCACCGGCAATTCCAACAGCTTCATGGGCAGAAACAAGGCAGCTACGCTGGATGCCAAGCTTGCCCGTCTCACCAAGTGGGTCGCCGCAGTGTTTGTCCTGCTCACCTTCTTCGTCTCCATGCTCTGCACGAACTACTTAGCCTAATATCCGTAAACATCACGGCAGCTTCTCCGGAAGCTGCCGTTTTTCATTGATTTAAATATCCGAAAGGAATCACCCTGCGGCTTGTCGCAGGGTGATTCCTCAGACTGTCAAAATAACTACAGTTTTGTCATTGCGAGACCCCGAAGGGGTC
>JAEDOK010000094.1 GCA_016302005.1 Oscillospiraceae bacterium
TTTCGCGATGCTTACCTTATCATCGCGAAAATGCAACGCCGGAACGGCGTTGAAGACCGATTGAAATGAATATTTTAATCGGTTTTCAGTATTAGATCGCCGATGATTTTGCGGAAATACGCTTTCTTCGGTAAAGCAGAGGAGCAGTGTGCCATTTATAAGTCGGTCAGGTCTGCGGCGGGAATGTCGTTTTCTAAATTGTCGTGCGCAAGATCATTGTCGATCACCGGATAGACCGGGGAGATCGGTTTCTCGCAGTGCGGCGTGGAATGATAGACCTTCTGCGAGGGAGCTTCAGTTCCCGCGATGATCGGTCTGGCAGGCTTCTTGCTGTGCTTTGCTTTTCCTTGAAGCTCCGGTACGGGTGGGAACTCGTTATTCTGCTTCTGACTGCTGATCTCCGGGCGCTTCATACCCTGTTTCGCCATAAAAACACCTTCGCCTTAGCTTGTCCCGTGAATCCTCGGATACACGCCGTGCTCAGCGATACCGGAGACCAACTGCTGCATTTCGCGTTTGGAATGGACATGGTGCGCCTGCTCCAAAACGGATTGCTTTTCCGTTTCCGTCAGAGACTCGAACCTTTTCATAGCTGCCTCATTTTGCGCTAACGCCATTCCAAAGCCCAATGGCAGCTCCTTTCCTTTCATACGATCACCTCAGGGATAGTATGTGCAGAAGGGGAGAAGGCATACCGATTTTCTGCGCTCAGCGCGGGAGCGTTACCGTGATCAGGACGGAATGTCCGTCGGGGCTTGAAGCGGCAATTTTTCCCTTATGCGCCTGTATGATTGCTCTGGCGATAGATAAGCCGAGACCGTAGCCGCCTGTCTGTGAGCTTCGGGAGCGGTCGCCTCGATAGAAACGGTCAAATAGCTGCGATAGCTGCGCCGCGTCGATCGGCGCAGAGGAATTTTCTACGGTTAAACGGACAAGCTTTCCGCTATGCGATAGGCTCAGCGTGATATGACCGCCGTCATCGGAATATTTCAGTGCGTTGTCCAGCAGGATCGTTACCAGCTGTGTCAACGCTTTTTCATCGCCGCAAACCGAGAGCATCGGCTCGACGGACAGCGCCAGAGACTTATTCTGCTGCTTTGCCCGTGCGAGGAAGGAGTGCGCCGTCTCCTCGACCATGTCGGAAAACGGGAAGGTGAGCATTTGCAGGGGAGCCTGCTCTTCCATGCGAGAAAGAGAGATCAGGTCACAGGTCAGCGTTGCGATTGCGGGCGGCAGCTTTACCATTAACAGCGGCAAGGACGGCATTCATGCCGAGAACGCCGATGACGCCTCCTTAGGCGGCGTTTACATTGTTGAAGGCAGCTTCAAAATCACAGCGCAGGGAGATGCAATGAGTGCTACGACGGTGCTTCAAATCGAAAACGGAGATTATCAGCTGACTTCCGGCGGCGGCAGCGCAAATGCTGCGCCGAAGACAAATATGGGCTTCGGTAGATTCGGCACGCCGATGGAAAGCTCAAATGCTGAGAATACTGACAGCACGAAGGGCTTGAAAGCAGGCAGTGCACTATGTATCCTTGGGGGAAATTTTGACATAGACGCGGCGGACGATGCGCTGCACAGCAATGGGAGTATTTCAATCAGTGGTGGCGAATTGACCTTGCAAACAGGCGACGACGGCGCGCACGCTGACGGGGATCTGATGATCTCCGACGGTACGGTTACCGTAACGCAGAGCTACGAGGGCTTGGAGGGGCAGAAGATTGATATCTCAGGCGGCAGCATTGCCGTGACCGCAAGCGATGACGGCTTGAATGCAGCAGGCGGAACAGATGAAAGCGGCTTCGGCGGCTTCGGCGGCGACCGATTTGCGTCGGATCAAAATACCTATATCTCCATCAGCGGCGGCACATTGCGTATTTCCGCTTCCGGTGACGGCATTGATTCCAACGGCAGCATAACGGTCAGCGGCGGCGAGACTTATGTCTTCGGACCCGGCGACAACGGAAATGCCTCGCTGGATTATGCGAGCAATGCGACGATCACGGGCGGTGTCTTCCTTGCGGCAGGCAGCTCGGGGATGGCACAGAGCTTCGGCACCGAATCAACACAGGGGGCGATTCTGCTCAGTGTCAGCGCGCAGCAGGCGGATACGACCGTCACGCTGACGGACAGCAGCGGAAATACGATTGTGTCCTTTACCCCGGAGAAAGCCTATGACTGCGTTCTCCTCAGCACGCCGCAGTTGAAGCAGGGCGAGACCTACACGCTCACGGCGGGCAGCGCAAACACGACATTTACGATGGACTCTCTGCTCTATGGCACGACCGGCGGTATGGGCGGTTTCGGCGGACGCCCCGGTGGCATGGGCGGGGGCAACGGAGGCGGTCGCGGCGGTATGGGCGGACGTCCCGATGAAAATGGTGAACCGGTCGGTGGTATCGGTGAACAACCCACAGACCCGAGCGAGAATTCGGAAGATATGGGCGGCGAACCGGACGATAGTATCTAAGGAACCGCTGAATCCGCAGCAGATTTGAAACATTAAAAAACCGTCCGTAGGGCGCAACGACCTCGGTGCGCCGGTGCAGGAACTACCGATTGTGTACGGATTTGCTCGTCTGTACCGACTGCCGCTTCGCGAACGGCACGCCGAGTCGTCGTGCCCTACGAGCTACATGGAGATTTTAGTGTTACAAACTACGATTTGTATTCAAAAATCAGTATTACAATACGGTAACGCAGTGCACGGTATAGTCCTCCGCCTCTACGGCGCTTTTGAGAAGTTCGTCGTCGATTGGGGCACTTAGAGTGACTATCGCCGTCCCTTTTTGATAGTCTGCGACGGCGGATTCGACCTGCGGCAGGGCTTCCAAGGCTTTTTTGACAGCTGCCTCACAGTGACCGCACATCATGCCTTCGATTTGAAGCTGCTTGCGTGCGCTTGTGTTCCGGTTTAACAAGGCGGCGTCTAACGAAACGGGTGCGATGCGCCGATGCTGCCTTGCATCGTGCAAGTGAAAGAAATTCAACCGCAGAGCATTCGTCACCACGCAGAAGCTCGATAAGCTCATGGCGGCTGCGCCGAACATCGGATTCAGCTTCCAACCGAACAGCGGATACCATACGCCTGCAGCCAAAGGGATCCCGATGACATTATAGAAAAATGCCCAAAACAGATTTTCGTGAATGTTTCGCAGCGTTGCACGGCTCAGACGAATCGCGGCGGGTACATCACGGAGCGTGCTTTTCATCAGCACGACATCGGCAGCGTCAATGGCGACATCCGTGCCTGCGCCGATGGCGATGCCGATATCGGCGCGCGTCAAAGCGGGTGCGTCGTTGATGCCGTCGCCGACCATCGCGACCTTGCCGTAGCCTTGCAGCGTGCGAATGACTGCCTCCTTGCCGTCAGGAAGCACGCCGGCAATCACCGCATCGACGCCCACTTCTGCCCCGATGGCGTTGGCGGTTTTTTCATTGTCTCCCGTCAGCATAACAACGCGGATTCCCATGTCCTGAAGCTCCTTAACGGCTTGCGGGCTATCCTCTTTGATGGTATCCGCGACGGCGATGATGCCGAGCAGACGCTTGCCTCGGACAAACAGGAGCGGCGTTTTGCCCTGCGATGCCAGCCGCTCCGCCTGTAAACGCACCGCCTCCGGTATGGAGACATGTCTGGCGATAAAGCGGAGGCTTCCGCCGAGTAAGGGAGTGCCATTCAGACTTGCGGTAAGACCGTTCCCGGGCAGCGCATGAAAGTCCGTGACCTCTGCGGATGAGAGCTTTCGCTCTGCCGCCGCCTGCACAATCGCTTTGGCAAGCGGATGCTCGCTTTTTTGCTCCAAGGCAAAGGCGGCAGAGAGCAGTTCCTCCTCGGTGCAGCCATCTGCAGGTAAAAGCTCCGTTACATTCGGCTCGCCACGCGTGATTGTTCCGGTCTTGTCCAGCGCGACGATCTGCACCTTGCCGGTCGTCTCCAACGAGACGGCAGTTTTGAATAGAATCCCGTTCTTCGCGCCGACACCGTTGCCGACCATGATCGCAACGGGGGTGGCAAGTCCGAGCGCACAGGGACAGCTGATGACCAAAACGGAGATGCCACGCGCCAGCGCAAAGCTGAACTCTTTGCCGACCAAAAGCCAGACGAGGGTCGTAATGACGGCAATACCGATCACTACAGGGACAAAAATGCCGGAGACCTTATCAGCAACTTTTGCAATCGGCGCTTTTGTCGCCGCCGCGTCACTGACCATTTTGATGATCTGTGAAAGGGTCGTATCCTCTCCGACGCGGGTTGCCTCACATTCCAGATAACCGGACTGATTGACCGTCGCGGCGGAAACAGGGTCACCCTCAGCCTTGTCTACAGGGAGGCTTTCGCCTGTCAGTGCCGCTTCGTTGACCGCGCTGCTGCCGTGCAACACAATGCCGTCTACGGGAATGCTCTCACCGGGACGGACAATATACCGATCGCCCTTGCGCACCTGCTCGATGGGAACGGTGACTTCTTTCCCGTCCTTCAGGATTACGGCAGTCTTCGGCGCGAGCTTCATCAGACTTTTCAGCGCGTCCGTTGTTTTGCCCTTCGCGCGTGCTTCCAGCAGTTTACCGACGGTGATAAGTGTGAGGATCATGGCGGCGGACTCAAAATAGAACTCGTCCATGTAGCTCATTTCTGCCATCATATCACCCCGAGCCTGTGCCGCTGTCATGGCAAAGAGGGCATAAACGCTCCACAGGAAGGACACCATCGAACCGAGAGCAACCAAGGTATCCATATTCGGCGCGCGATGCCATAGGCTTTTAAAACCGCTGATGAAGAACCTCTGATTAATGACCATGATGATGCCGGACAGAAGAAGCTGCACCAGCCCAACGGCAACATGATTCTCTTCAAAAAAGTGCGGCAAGGGCAGCCTAAACATATGCCCCATCGAAAAATACATCAACACGAGAAGGAAACCTACCGAAGCGATCAGACGACGCTTTAGCAGGGGACTCTCCCGATCCTTTAGCGCATCCGCCTCCTGCGGCGCTGTCTTTTTGGTTCCCTTACGGGAAGCGCCGTAACCCGCAGCCTCCACCGCCGCAATGATTGCTTGCTCAGATGCGGTGCCCTCTACGCCCATAGAGTTGGTCAGCAGACTGACGGAGCAGTCTGTCACACCCTCGACCGCACGGACCGCTTTTTCCACGCGGGTACTGCACGCAGCGCAGCTCATGCCTGTGACAGTGTATTGTTGCATATTCTGACCTCCTCTATTTCATTAGCTTTTGCAGCGTTGCAACCAGCTCGTCGATGACCTCGTCCTTGCCTGCCCGAACATCATCGACAACACAGGTGCGAATATGATTTGCAAGCAGCTCCCGATTAAAAGCGTTAAGCGCCGCGCTGATCGCGGAGGACTGCACGAGAATGTCCGTGCAATAGGCGTTTCGCTCCAGCATTCCTTTAATGCCGCGCACCTGCCCTTCAATGCGATTTAAACGGTGGATCAAGCTGCGGTATTCCTCGGCTGAGCGCTCTTTGGTCTTTGCGCAGCAGCAAGCTTCTTTCTCCATAGCGTTTACCTTCCTTTCTTCTCTTATTCATCCTTATTATATACCCCTTGGGGGTATATGTCAAGCAGAAAAGTATAGGAAAGAAATGGACGCGTGGCTTGCTTTTTCAGTGTTGGTTTGTTATGATAATTAAAAACGCGATCCGGTACCGATACTGAGCAAGGAGGTTGTCCCATGTTTGAGCTGCGTGAGCTGACGCTGCTTTCCGTTTTCTGCGGATTCTTACCGCAATTGTTCTCGGCGGTGCAATCGGAATGGAAAGGGGAATGAAAAATCGTCCGGCGGGACTGCTCACCTACATGCTGGTCTGCATCGGTGCATGCATTGTGATGATTACGAATCAATATGCCGTTCAGGTGTTCGGCGCTGGCGATCCGGTGCGCATGGCAGCGCAGGTCGTCAGCGGCATCGGCTTTCTCGGAGCGGGGACAATCATTGTCACATCAAGAAATCAGATCAAGGGGCTAACGACTGCGGCGGGCTTGTGGGCTTCTGCATGTGTCGGTTTAGCAGTTGGCATTGGTTTTTATGAGGTCGCGCTGATCGGCGCGGTGTCGATCTTTGTGGTTTTGACGCTTTTGCATTTGTGGGATAGTTACATGCGGCGCAATTGGCGTGCAGTGGAGCTGTATGTCGAATTGTAGCAGGCAGTTTCTCTGGGCGAATTCCTGCAAGCTGCCCGTGAGGCAGGACTTACGGTTTCCAATTTGCAGATTGAGCGGGAGACAAATCCAAACGGAGTTTATCTCTGCTTCCTTGCAACCTTCCGAGGCCCGAAGGGCTTAACCCATGCAGATCTTATCACCCGTGTCCGCGCACTTTCCTGCGTGCATATTTCGGAAACAATATCGTAAATCGCGCTTTTGATATGTAAAAAGAAGTTTTGCACAATGTTTAAAGCCCTGCCTTTGCGCCAAGCAAAAAAATGCAATTTTTTAAAAATAATAGTTGCTTTTTTGAGAAGAGTTTGCTATAATACCCTTGCACTTGAGTGCAGGACAATTTGCATGGGGGTATAGCTCAGCTGGGAGAGCGCTTGAATGGCATTCAAGAGGTCAGCG
>JAEDOK010000003.1 GCA_016302005.1 Oscillospiraceae bacterium
TCAGCTCGGAGATATGCACCATGCCGTCCACGCCGCCGATATCGACGAACGCGCCGTAGCTGGTCAGGGACTTGACCGTGCCGGTGTACTTTTTGCCGACTTCGATCTCGCTCCATACCTTCTCCGCGGCTGCCTTGCGCTCCTCGCGGGCAACATCGCTGATAGAGCCGACAACTCTGCGGCGGGCGCGGTTGAACTCGGTGATCTTCATCTTGACCGTCTGACCCTTCAGTGCAGACAGGTCGCCGCCCTTGGCGATGCCTGTGCGGGAAGCCGGGATAAACACACGAACGCCCTTGACATTCGCAACGACGCCGCCCTTGTTTTCCTCGGTGATGATGCCTTCGACAATGGTCTTGTTCTCACAAGCTGACTCGACATCGTCCCAAACCTTCATGCCTTCCAGCTTCTTTCTGCTGAGCTGAACGGTGCCCTCCTGATCGTTGACGCGGACGACAAAAACTTCGATCTCGTCGCCGACCTTCAACACATCTTCGGGCTTCACGGTGGGATCTGCGCTGACTTCGTCATACGGGATGTAACCGGCGTGCTTGGTGCCGAGGTCTACTTGAACTTCGGTTGTTCCGATTGCGGTAACGGTGCCAAGAACCTTATCTCCTGTATTTAAAGTCTTGATGGAGTTTTCGAGCATTGCCTCAAAGCTCTCCTCTGCAACTGCATCAACATTCTGAATTTCGCTCATAGTCTGATTGACCTCCTTTATAATCCACGCAGGCGTCGAAGCACCCGCAGTGATGCCAATGTGGTTCATGCCCCGATATACGGACAAGTCAAGCTCGTCCGCGCAATCGACAAGAGAGACGTTATTGCAATGCTCGGCACAAATATACGCCAAACGCCCCGTATTGGAGCTGTTGCGATCTCCCACGACAATCATCGCATCGCATTGTGAGGCAAGCGTTGCTGCCTCGCGCTGTCGATTTTCGGTTGCTTTGCATATTGTATCAAAGATTTCGTGATTTGTACACACCTTTTTTATGATTTTCTTGCAAGAATCCCATAAAAATTGCGTGCTTGTGGTTTGAGAAACGACAGAAATGGGAATATTTGGATTTTCCGGCGCTTCACTAAGCCAATTTTCAAGCTCATCAGCGTTGGAAAAGACGAGCGGATGGTCGCACCAACCCGCAATCGCCTGCACCTCGGGATGTGTCTGCGTGCCAATAATCACGGGTTGTCTCCTCTGTGACTCGGCTTTTGCAACAATTCCGTGAATGCGTTTGACGGAGGGGCAGGTTGCGTCCACGATCTCGACATTTTTCGCGCGAAGCGCCTCATAAGTTCCGCGCGGAATGCCATGTGAGCGGATGATGACGGTGCAGTCCTCGGGGACTTCGTCCACGGAAGCGATCTCACGCACGCCGAGTTCTTCAAAGCGCTTGACCAAATGGTGATTATGCGCGATCGGCCCGAGGGTGACAGCTGGTTTACCCTCTTGAATGGTTCGCTCGACAAGATCAACTGCACGGTGGACGCCGTAGCAGAAGCCCGCCGATTCCGCAACCGTCAGCTTCATGCCCGTTCCCCCATTGCGTAGATCTTCTGCATCAGCTCCGCTGTATGGCTTTCCAGCTCCTCCTGCGTCGGCTTTGTGCCGGCATATTCCGGGGAATAAGGTGTGCCGTAGATCAGCTTGACCGGCTGCCAAAAATGCTTCTTGGTGGAAAGATAGACCGGCACAATGGGAACCTTCATACGCGCTGCGATCATCACGGCGCCGGAATGCGGCTCAGAGATTTTGCCTTTTTGGATGCGTGTACCCTCAGGGAAGATTAACACCTTGTCGCCGTTTTTCAGGGTCTGCATTGCAGTTTTGACCGCACCGACATCGGCATGCCCGCGATCGACAGGAAATGCGCCGAGTTTCCGATAGAGCCAACCCAAAAGCGGCTTTTCCAGCAGCTCCTTCTTTGCCATAGAGCGCGGCAGGGTCGGGCATTTTCCGAATACGATGACCCAGATCGGGTCAGAAAACGCGCTGTGGTTGCAGCAGAGCATTGCCGCGCCCTGCGGCAGATTTTCTCGCCCCTTGATATGGATGATCGGGTGCATAAACCGCAAACACCCGCGCAGGAACGCGCAGATGAAACGATAACTCCAACCGCTGACAGGTTTCATAAGGCAAGCTTCTCCCGAATGATTTTCACAGTTTCGTCGATGCTCTGCGCAAGCGTCAATGCAGAGGTATCCAACAAGACGGCATCCTCCGCTTGACGGAGCGGGGCGAGCTTTCGGTGCATATCGCGGTAATCCCGCTCTTCAATATCACGAAGGACATCTTCATAAGACGCTTCAAGTCCCTTTTCGTGCAGCTCCTTGCAGCGGCGCTCCGCGCGCGTTGCGGCGGAGGCAGTCAAATAAATCTTGACCTGCGCTTCCGGCAAGACGACCGTGCCGATATCGCGACCGTCCATAATCACACTTTGCTGCCGCGCGACCTCCCGCTGTGTCTCCAAAAGGAAGCGGCGCACAGCGGAGAAAGCGGAAACCCGCGAGGAGGCATCGGACACCTCCGGCGAACGCAGGCGGTCTGTAACATCCGCGCCGTTGAGCAGAAGGTGCTGCACGCCTCGTTCCCATTGCAGCCTCACGGTCGTATCCTTCAGAAGAGACGCGACGGCGGCTTCATTCGCGCTGTCAACCTCTCGCGCAAGGACGGCTAACGCCACTGCGCGGTAGATCGCGCCGGTATCCACATAAACAAACCCAAGCTCGGCGGCAGCGCGCCGCGCGACTGTGCTTTTTCCCGCGCCGGCGGGACCGTCGATGGCGACATTAAAAATTCGATCTGTCATAATATCTCCAAATATCGTTGAAATTCAACTATAAAATTCTAAACGATTTTCTCCCTTTTGTCAACCATCATTTTGCATAGAGCTGCGCAATGATACGGTTTAACATACCGCAGGGCAGCAGCTTGCACAGCAGACAGACACAGCGGTAGGAAAAGCCGACGGCATAGAGCGGTTTTACGCGCCGTTTTAAGGCGACCTTGCATAAATACCGTCCAACCCGCGCGGGCGGCATACCGTTTTTTTCGTCATACTCCATCCGCGCAACGCTGCGCGCGATCCTGCCGCCGTATAACTCGTCCCCCTCCACTGATTTCTTCCGTGCGGCGGTAAAACCGGTGCAAATGTCTCCCGGCTGAACGGCAGTCACGCTGATGCCAAACGGGCGCACCTCGTTTGCAAGGGCGCAGGTATAGGAATTGATTGCCGCCTTAGAAGCGGAATAGAAGGCTTGAAACGGAATGGCAACCGGCGCAGCGACGGAGCTGACATTGACGATTCTACCCCCGCCCTGCGCCCGCATCAGCGGCAGTGCTGCTTTACAGGCATTGACCGTGCCGAAAAAGTTGACGCGCAATTGGCGCTCGGCGTCTTCTGCGGAGGTAAATTCCGCTGCGCCGGAAATGCCGAAGCCTGCGCAATTCACGAGGATATCAACTCGTCCTTCACGGGAGTAAACCGTCTCCAATGCGGTGCAAACTGCCGTTTCATCGGTCACATCGGCACAAAGATGCTCTATTGCGGGTGTTTTTGCCATGTTCCGGCTAAGCGTATAAACGCGGCAGCCTGCCTGTTGAAACGCTTCCGCAGCGGCAAGCCCGATGCCGGAGCTTCCGCCGGTAATCAATACAACCTTTTCCATTTTCTCACTCCGCAGGCGACAGCATAGCATTTACTGCGGCATATGCCGTTGACCACGCGATCTGCAAATTGAAGCCGCCGGTATACGCGTCACAGTCAATGATCTCCCCTGCGAAGAACAAGCCGCCGATCAACTTGGACTGCATGGTTTTCGGGTCGATCTCTCGCACACTTACTCCCCCGCGTGTGATGATCGCCTCCTCTACCGGACGTTTTCCGAGAATACGGATGGAAAAACGCTTTGTCTGCTCCAAAAGCGCACGGCGCTGCAGCTTTGTCAGGGTATTTGCGCGCTGACTCGGGTCAATTCCCGCGCGCGAAAGCAGGACGGGAATCATGGAATGCGGGAACAGATCCGCAAGCGCGTTTTCCATGCTGCGATTTGCGTATTTTTCAAAATCACGCAGAAATCGCGCGTCGAGCTTTGCCTCGTCCAGCGCCGGCTTCAAATCAAGCAAGACCGTGTACTGTTCCCCGTCCTTCCAATGCGCGGAGGCAGAGAGCGCCATCGGCCCCGAAATGCCGAAGTGGGTAAACAGCAGCTCTCCGAAATCACGATAGACTGTCTTGCCCTTACTGTCGAGCAGCTTCAGCTCGGTATTCCGCAGGGACAGCCCCTGCATTTTTGCACAGTCCTCCTCCGCCGTCAGCGGCACCAAGGAGCCGACGGGCTGTACGATGCTGTGACCGAGGGCTTGCGCAATGCGGTAGCCATCACCCGTAGAGCCGGTCAAGGGATAGGACGCGCCGCCCGTGCATAGAATCACCTGGGCGCAGGAGATCAGTCCGTTTTCCGTCTTGACTGCGTCGATATGCCCCTCCTGCGTGAAAAGCTCCGTGACGCGTTCCTGTCGGCGCTGCACACCGAGGGCACGCATTTTTCGCTCCAGAGCGGCGATCACATCAGCGGAACGATCGGAAACCGGAAAAACACGATTGCCGCGCTCGATCTTCAAAGGGCAGCCGTTCTCCTCGAAAAACGCCATCGTCCGTTCCGGCGGGAAGGTGGAAAGGCTGCTGTATAAGAATCGCGGATTGCGCGGAATGTTTTTTATGACCTCTTCTGCGGTGCAGGCATTGGTCACATTGCAGCGCCCTTTCCCGGTAATGGCAAGCTTTTTCCCCAAGCGGTCGTTTCGCTCCAAAAGCAGGACGCGCAGACCGCGCTCCGCCGCAAGGATCGAAGCAAACATCCCGGCAGCGCCTCCGCCGATGATTACAACATCATTCGCCGTTTTTTTCATAGACATGATAGCGATCCCAGATTTCTTCAAAAATTTGTAAGGTCTGCGTCGTCTCGCTCTTTCGGCGGGAAGCGACGGCTACAAGCAGGGCGTTAATGACACTCATCGGCGCTGCCATCGAATCAACCAGCGAGACCATCCCGCTGCCCGCAAGCAGCAAACAGTCTGCATTTTGCGCGATCGGAGAGCTTGCGCAGTCCGTCAGCGCAATCGTTCTTGCGCCGCGAGAACGCGCCAATTCCATTGCACGCACCGTCACGGAGCAGTAGCGCGGGAAGCTGATCCCCAGCAGAACATCCTGCGGCGTGATGCGGACAAGCGCTTCGAGCGCTTCACTTTCCGACGAGAGCATTAATTGCCGCACATCGTCAAACAAATAGCGCAGATAATAGCAAAGGAAGAACGCAAGGGAGGCTGACGAACGCACACCGAGGACAAAGACACGTTTGGAAGAGAGCAGTGTCTCTACCGCTGCCTGAAATTGCGCAGGATCAAGCTCCTCTGCCGTTTTACGGATGCGCTCGGCATCCGCAAGCAGGACAGTGCCGATCACATCCTCCTGCGCGATGCGCGTTTCGCTGGTCTCCATGCGCTGTGCGGCGGTCAGGCGATGCAGCACAAGCTCTTGCAGCGCTTTCTGCATCTCCGGGTAGCCGTCATAGCCGAGCTGAGAGGCAAAGCGTACCACGGTGGATTCCGATACCTGCACGGTCTTTCCGAGGACGCTTGCAGTCAAAAAAGCCGCCTTATCATAGCTCTCTAAAATATACGCCGCAATGCGCCGCTGTCCCTTGGAGAAGGTATTCATTTGATTATGTATGCATTCTAAAATGTCCTGCGTCATAGTCCGGCCTCCCGATACAGGGCGGAACGTTCCGCCTCCGTCAGATACCGCCACGCGCCGACCGCAAGCCTGCCCAGCGAAAGGCAGCCCTCGTGCACTCTGCAAAGGCGCACCACGGTCAGTCCTGCCATCTCGCACATTCTGCGGATTTGGCGGTTTCTGCCCTCGTGAATCGTAATTTCAAAGGTTGCCTTCTCCCCGTTTTCCCGCAGCTTTTTGACGAACGGAGGCGCAATCGCTCTTCCGTCCAGCACAATGGGGCGCGAAAGGAGCGTCTGCGCCGTGTCTAAGGCACCGCGTACCGTGACCTCATAGACCTTTTCGATCTCGCCGCGCGGGTGCATCAGCCGGTCGGCAAGCGCGCCGTCATTGGTAAAAAGAAGCAAGCCCTCCGACTGACAGTCCAGCCGTCCGACGGGATAGACACGGCAGCCGCAATCGACAAGCGAGGCTGCCGTTTTTCTTCCCCGCTCGTCCGAAAGCGTCGTCACATAGCCGCGCGGCTTATATAGCATCAGGCAGACTGTCTCTGCACGCTGAGGGAGCGGCTTTCCGTCAATACAGATGCGATCCTGCACGGCATCGGCAGACTGTCCCACCGACGCGACCTTACCGTTCACCGTAACGCGCCCGTCGGCGATCAGTTTTTCAGCGGCACGGCGGGACGCTGCACCATGCGCCGATAGAATCTTCTGTAAGCGTTCCGTCATACCCTTCCTCCAAGCCGCCCCAGACGAGGCGGATGATCCCGATCTGCTTTTCTCCCAAATAGACCGCGCCAAATCCCGCAAACGAGCCATACTCCCCCGCTGCGAACGCTGCGCGGGGATAGCAGGGCATCACGCGCACTGTCTCATTCTCCGCCAGCCAATAGCAAAAATTCTCCTCCGCCGCAAGCTGCGCGGTTTTCCCGTCCATCAGCGGCAAACGGGCAACCGACTGCCCGGCGGTGATAGCCGTCCGCTCACAGTAATGTCCGAAGCCATAGTCATACAGTGCCGCATGGTCGCACCAGTCGTTACCGTCGTTGATCGTTACGGCGATGAGACGTCTGCCGTTCCGCTCCGCTGCGCTGACCAGAATTCTCCCGGCGGCTTTGGTATAGCCGGTTTTCACACCAATTGCGCCCTCGACCGACCAAAGCAGTTTATTGTGGTTTGTGAGCATACGGTTACCCACGCGGATGCTTTTGGTGGATACGATCCTGCGAAACTCGTCTTTCTCTAAAGCATACCGTGTGATCTGCGCCAGATCCGCAGCGGTAGAATAATGCTGCTCACCGTCTAATCCGTTTGGGTTTTCAAAATGCGTGTTCTTCAGCCCGAGCTGCTGCGCCTTGAGGTTCATCAAGGCAACAAACTCGGGCACACTGTCTGAGCAGGCGAGCGCCAAGGCAACCGCTGCGTCATTGCCCGAGTGAAGGAGCATACCATAGAGCAGGTCACGAATCGTCAAAGTCTCCCCTGCTTTGAGATACAGTGACGAGCCTTCGATCTTCGTTGCTTCCGGCGGAACGGTGTATTCCATGTCAAGACGACAATGCTCCAGCACCACGACCGCCGTCATGATCTTTGTCGTGCTTGCAATCAGCGACCGGTTATCGGCATTCTGTGCGAACAGAACCTCGCCGCTGTCCGCGTCAAGCAGAATACAACACCGCGCAGAGACAGACGGTGCTGCCGCTGCCGAAAAAGTGAAAAGGACGGCAGCAAGCATCGCGGCTGCCGTCCTGATCGTCCAGTGTTTCATTTCCATCACCGTTGTTAGTTTTCCTCCTACGGGTGGAAATACGCCTGTTAAATGTCGGAAATCTCGTTCTTTCCGCCTTTGATCAGCTCGGTGAGCTTGTCCACCAGCATAGGGAGCTGCTCGATCACACGTTCCACGGCATTCTCGGCAGGCTCGTCAATCGGCAAGACACGCACACGTTCTCCCTGCACGAGGATCATCGCCACCGGCGTGATTTTCACGCCGCAGCCGGCACCGCCGCCAAAAGTTCCGTTTTGACCCGCCAGCTTCGCAGCCATATCCGCGCCGCCGGAAGCCAAGGCAAAGTTGATTTTTGAGATAGGAATCAGCGTCGTACCGTCACCGACCGTGATCGGTGAACCGACGACGGTGTTCGCATCCACCATTTCACGCACCTTTGACATGGAAGCGCTCAAAACATCGGATACATTTTTACTCATGTTCAGCCTCCTGTTCAGTCTCTGGCAGCTCGCGTTTACCGAACTGCTTTTTTTCAATCTCGGGCAGATCGTCCAACGACTCCAAGCCGAAGGTTCTCAAAAAGTCGGGCGTTGTGCGGTAGAGAATCGGGCGCCCGGGGACATTCAGCCGTCCGCATTCCTCAATCAGATGTTTATTGAGCAGCGCGCCGACGGAATAAGAGCTGTCCACACCGCGAATCTGTTCGACATATGCCTTCGTCGCTGGCTGATAATAAGCGATGATCGTCAGCGCCTCCAACTGCGAAGCGGAGAGCTTCGGCGGTTTTCGCGTCTCCAGCGCCTTTGTGATATAGGAGGACATCTCAGTGGAGGAACACATCTGATACGCCTTTTCCAAATGGAGGATGCGGATACCACGCCGATCATAAGAGAGGCTGTCCATCAAGCGTTTCGCGGCGGCATCCACCTCATCGGGGTCGCACTGCACGGCAAGGGCGATCCGCTCTGTCTCCACAGGCTCGCCTGCTGCGAACAAGATCGCTTCGATCACCCGTTCAAGTTCCTTCGCTTCCATCTAAGCTCTCCATTTCTCCGTCCGGCATTTTGCAAAAGCGGACGGTCACATCATCCTCGTCGCCCTCCAGCATGATCGAGCGGACGCGGCAAAGCTCCAGTACCGCTAAAAAGGTCGCGACGATCTCACTACGGGAGCGGCTGCCGCGAAACAGGCTGCGAAATTTCGCCGCACCGCGCATCAAGAGGCGCTTTAAGAGCTGCGCCGCTTTTTTGGTGACGGGATACGGCTCCGTGCCGACAATGCCTCGGAAATTGGAAACCGGCGGCGGGAGCTTACGCTCGCTGCGCTCTGCGATTGCGGCAAATGCGCGGACAAGGTCGGTGCTGTCATGCTGATAACGGTAGGTGGAATCGACCTTATAAGGCTCCGGCGATTTCGTAAAGAGATTGCAGCCGATCTCGTTGCGCGGCTCTAAAAATGCCATAGCCTTTCCGATCTGCTCCTTGGCCTCGGCGCATTGGCGTTCCTCCAAAGAGCGGATCAGAAGCTCCATCTCCGACATGGCCTCCTCGCGTTCGGCGGCGGAGAGGAGCATTTTTGTCTTGATCAGCATCAGGTACGAAGCCATCGCGATAAACTCGCTGGCGATTTCCATATCCAGCCGTTTCATCTCGTCAAGGTAGGCAAGATATTGCTCCAAAATCGAGGCAATGCTGACATCTTGAATTTCTATTTTATTTTTACTCAAAAGCTGTAAAATAACATCCAGCGGCCCGTCAAAATCCGCGGTCAGTGCGTCGTTAGAGCGCACCACACCCGACAGATGGTATCTCGGTTCTTCCATACATTCCCTCGAAAGCTATAATCATAGGTATTATACCATTGAAAGCCCCATCGCGCAATACCGAAAATGAGCGTGTTAGGGCACGCTCATTTTTTGGGTCATTCCACATAGGAGCAGATCGCGCGGACAAGTTCATTGCGTCCCGTCCCCTTTTCCGCGGAGAACGGGAGAAGCAACGTCTCCTCAGCAAGATGCAGCGTCTGGCGAATGCACTGCATATTCGGTTCGATCTCGCTTTTTTTCAGCTTGTCCAGCTTATTTGCCAGAACCAAGAAGGGACAGCCTGTGCTTTGGAACAGCTCTGCCATCACGCAGTCCAGCTTCGTCGGCGCGTGGCGCGCATCGACAATCATCACCCCGAGAGAAATATCCTCCGCACGGGAAAAATAGGCTTCTGTCAGCCTATCCCAGCGTTCCTTTTCGGAGGCTGCAACCTGCGCGTAGCCATAGCCGGGCAAATCAACAAAATATGCGCGTCCGTCCACCTTAAAATAGTTGATATGGATGGTCTTGCCCGGCTTTTGTCCCACCCGGGCAAAATTCTTCCGCTGCAGCACGCAGTTGAGCACGGAGGATTTTCCGACATTGGATTTGCCGGCAAAGGCGATCTGCGGCAGTCCGTCCGAAAGGAAGTCATTCGGACGGGCTGCGGATCGAACGAATTCTACCTTTTGCAGGTTCATTGGCTGATCTCCTTGCGTCTTGGCTTCTCCGACTTCTGCGGCATGGGCACGGGCGGCTGCTCCGCAACGGTCTGTAGCGCTTGTAATTCCGGCATAGCCTGCACCAGCGCAGCGTCGATCACTGCATCCACATGGTCAACCAACAGGAAGTTTAGCGCAGAACGAACGGCAGGGTCGATTTCGCGCAGATCCTTCTCGTTCTCCTGCGGGAGAATGACGGTCTTGACGCCATGGCGCAGCGCCGCCATCGTTTTTTCCTTCAGTCCGCCAATGGGAAGTACGCGCCCACGAATGGAGATTTCACCCGTCATGGCGATGTCTCTGCGCACAGGGCGGCCGGTCAGCGCGGAAACCATTGCCGTGCAAACCGTAATACCCGCCGAGGGTCCGTCCTTCGGCACAGCGCCCTCGGGGAAGTGTACATGAATGTCCTTCGTCTTATAGAAATCCTGCGGAATATGCAGCACTTCGGTGCGGGAGCGGATATAGCTCATTGCTGCCTGCACGGATTCCTTCATCACATCGCCGAGGTTTCCCGTCAAATTCAGCTTGCCGCTGCCCTCAAAGACATTGCACTCCACCTCTAAGGTCTCGCCGCCGACGGAGGTCCATGCCAAGCCCGTAACCAAGCCGACCGTATCGGAAGTCGCGAGCTTATCCGGCATGATTTTACGCGGACCGAGCAGTTCCTCTAAATCCGCGCCGCGCACGCTGATACGCTTGACTGTCTCGTCCGAGACAAACCGCATCGCGCACTTGCGGCAGAGGTTGGCAAGTTCACGCTCCAAATTACGCACGCCGGACTCCCGCGTATAGCAGCGGATCATCTCGCGGATCGCATCATCCGAAACGCGCACCTGCGATTTTTTCAGACCGTGCTTGGCAAGCTGCTTCGGCAGAAGGTGCTGCTTTGCGATCATCAGCTTTTCCTCATCGGTATAAGAGCCAAGCTCAATGACCTCCATACGGTCGAGCAGCGGGCGCGGAATCGTATCCGTAGTGTTTGCCGTGGTAATGAACATACACTCACTGAGGTCAAACGGCACCTCCAAATAGTTGTCGCGGAAGGTTGCGTTCTGTTCGGAATCCAGCACCTCCAGCAGCGCTGCCGAGGGATCGCCTCGGTAATCGCTGCCTAACTTGTCAATCTCATCAAGCAGCAAAAGCGGGTTGTGCGAGCCGGCCTGCGAGACGGCATTGATGATGCGTCCCGGCATTGCGCCGATATAGGTCTTGCGGTGCCCGCGAATCTCCGCCTCATCGTGGATGCCGCCCAGCGAGATACGCGCCAGCTTACGGTTGAGCGCGCGGGCAACGCTCATGGCAATGGAGGTCTTACCGACACCCGGAGGTCCGACCAGACAGATGATCTGCCCCGGAAGATCGGGCGCAAGCTGCTTGACCGCAAGAATCTCCAAGATGCGTTCCTTCACCTTTTGCAAGCCGAAGTGGTCTTCATCCAAAATCCGCCGCGCCGCGGCAACATCAACGCGCTCCTTTGTGCGCTTGTCCCACGGAAGCTCCAGAGCAATATCAAGATAGCTTCGGATCACGGACGCCTCGGAAGAACCGTACGCCTGCTTGGAGAGCCGCTGAAGCTCCTTCAAAAGCTTCTCCTCCGCTTCCTTCGGAAGCTTCAGCTTCATGATTCTCTCATGATATTCTTCTAGCTCTGCTTCGTCGTCGTTTTCGCCAAGCTCGCTGCGGATCACCTTCATCTGTTCGCGCAGATAGTAGTCACGCTGCCCTTTATCTATGCTTTGCTGCGTTCTGTCTTGCAGCTGATTTTCAATTTGCAGAACCTCAACCTCACGCGCAAGCAGTCGATTTGCGATCTCCAAGCGCCGCACGGGATGCAGCTGAGAAAGCACACGCATCTTATCGGCAAAGCCGAAGGTCGCCGCCTGCGCCATCATGTCCGCAACCTCCCCCGGCTCCTTTGACGCGAGAATGCGCAGCATCACATCCTGCACCGGACGCTGGGACAGCTCCGTAAATTCGTCAAACAGCTGTGCCGCCTGCCGCATCAATGCTTCGACGCGCGCAGTACCTCTTGTATATTCCAAGTCCGGCAGGGATTCCACCCGCGCGGAAAGATAGGGCGCAGTTCGCTGCCGCAGGGTAATTTTCGCGCGATGCTCGCCGTAAACCAAAATGCGCACAGAGTCTCCGGGCATTTTCAGTACCTGACGGATATGGGCAACCGTTCCGACCTCATACAGCTCGTCAAAAGAGGGATCGTCCTGCAAAATATCCTTTTGCGTCACAAGAAAAACACGCTGGTCGCCCGACATTGCATTTTCAAGCGCGCGAATCGACTTCTCCCTGCCCACATCAAAGTGCATGGTGGATTGCGGAAAAACCGTCAGCCCGCGCAGCGCAAGCACCGGCATTTTTTCGGAAATGATAATTTCTTCCATCGGAATGTCTCCTTTCCGCGGACGTTTGTCCGCAAGGTAAAAGAAAAGGGGGCAATATGCTTGCTCCCCCTTTCCCTGTTATACGGCGCTTGAACGCGGCTTTTTGCGCGTCACAATCGGGTCAACGCCGTTTTCCACACAGTCGCGTGTAATTAAAACCTTTGTAATCGCCGGATCGGAGGGGATCTCATACATGACCTTTGTCATAACATCCTCCAATACCGCACGCAAGCCTCTTGCGCCGATCTTTCGGTCAATCGCCTTCTGCGCAATCGCCTCCAGTGCCTCCTGTTCAAAGTCCAGCACCACATGATCCAGCTCAAGCAGTCTGCGATATTGACGGCACAGCGCGTTCTTCGGCTCCGTGAGGATCCGCACAAGGTCTTCCTTTCTGAGGCTGCACAGGCTTGTAACAACCGGCAGTCTGCCCACCAATTCGGGAATAATACCGAATTTCAGAAGGTCATGCGGCTGGACCTGGGCAAACAGGGCGCCGACATCACGCTCCTTGCGGGATTTCAGCTCTGCACCGAAGCCAAGACTGGAACGGTCAACGCGGCGTTCAATGATCTTATCCAGACCGTCAAAGGCGCCACCGCAGATGAACAGGATATTCGTTGTGTCTATTTGAATGAACTCCTGCTGCGGATGCTTTCTTCCTCCCTGCGGCGGGACATTCGCGGTCGTCCCCTCCAGAATCTTGAGCAATGCCTGCTGCACGCCCTCGCCGGAAACATCGCGTGTGATCGAAGTATTTTCGCTTTTACGCGCGATTTTGTCCATCTCATCGATATAGATGATGCCGCGTTCGGCAAGCTCCACATCGAAATCCGCCGCTTGCAGCAGACGGAGCAAAATGTTCTCCACATCCTCACCGACATAGCCTGCCTCGGTCAGTGTGGTCGCATCCGCGATTGCGAACGGAACATTCAAAATCTTTGCCAGAGTTTGAGCAAAGAGCGTCTTGCCGCAACCTGTCGGACCGATGAGAAGGATGTTGCTCTTTTGCAGCTCGACCTCCGAAGCGCCGCCATAATAGATGCGCTTATAGTGGTTGTACACCGCCACGGAAAGTGCGATCTTGGCTTCGTCCTGCCCGATGATATAGCCGTCCATATACTCTTTGATTTCTTTCGGCGTGGGAAGGCGCTCAGGTGCTTCCAGCAAATCATCGCGCTCAGCAGTCTCGTACATATTCTCATGCAGAAGCGTGCTGCAAAGCTCCACGCATTCGTTGCAGATATAGGCATTCGGACCGGAGAGGATCCGCTCAACCTGCCCCTGTGTTTTACCGCAGAAAGAACAACGAATCAATTTGTCAGCCAAATTCAATTCTCCTTAAATATTATCTCTGATAGATCACCTTATCGACAATGCCGTACTCCTTCGCCTCTTCTGCGGTGAGGAAATGGTCGCGCTCACAGTCAATGGCAACCTGCTCGACGGGCTTGCCGGTGTTTTGCGCAAGGATCTCGTTGAGCTTACGCTTGATATCCAAAATGCGCTGCGCATGGATCTGGATGTCGGTGACCTGCCCCTGCGCGCCGCCGGAGGGCTGATGGATCATGATCTCCGCGTTCGGGAGCGCAAGACGCTTGCCCTTCGTGCCGGAGGAGAGAAGGAAGGCACCCATGGACGCCGCCATACCGATACAGATGGTAGAAACATCGCATTTGATATATTGCATCGTGTCATAGATCGCCATACCGGCAGTGACGCTGCCGCCGGGGCTGTTGATGTAGAACTGGATATCCTTATCAGGATCCTGCGCCTCCAAATAGAGAAGCTGGGCAACGATCAGACTGGCTGTCGTATCATTCACTTCTTCGGACAAAAAGATAATGCGATCATTGAGCAGGCGCGAAAAAATATCATACGAGCGCTCTCCGCGGCTGGTCTGTTCAACAACATAAGGTACTAAGCTCATAGCAATACTCCTTTCTCGAAACATTCTAACCGCAAGGAAGCCGGATTATTCCTCTTCCTTTGTTTCCTCTTTCTCTGCGGGTGCAACAGCGACGGCGGATTCCGCGATCAGCTTTGCTGCCTTGCGCACCTGAAGATCACCCTTCATTCCCTTGAGATCCAGAAGCTCTTTGATTCTTTCTACATCCATCTGATAGGATTCTGCGAGCTTCTTATATTCTTCCTCGCACTCCTCGTCGCTGACCTCGATGCCTTCCGCATCCACGACAGCGTCCAGCATGACATTCGTCTTGACCGCGCTGATCGCGCCCGGACGGAGGCTGTTCTTGATCGCATCCATATTGCCGCCCATCATCTGCGCGTAAGCCTCAAGGGAAGCACCCTGTGCGCGAAGCTCATAATCCATGCGCTCCATTTCGCGCTCCAGCTCTTCTTCCACCATGCTGTCAGGAATTTCAACGGTCATATTCGCGACTGCCGCCTCAATCGCAGCGTTCTCAAAGGCACGGTCAATACCTGCCTGCTTCTCGGAGAGAATGCGCTTTTCGATATCGGCGCGAAGCTCGTCCATCGTGTCAAACTCGGAGACATCCTTCACAAATTCGTCATCCTTCTCAGGAACGACGGTCTCCTTGACCTCATGAACCTTGACTTTAAAGACAACGGGCGCACCTGCCAGCTCGGAAGCATGGTAGTCCTCGGGGAAGGTCACATTGATTTCCTTCTCCTCATCTGCACTCATGCCGACGACCTGCTCCTCAAAGCCGGGGATAAAGCTGTGCGAGCCGAGCTTCAGTTCATAGTTCTCGCCCTTGCCGCCTTCAAAGGCAACGCCGTCCTTAAAGCCCTCAAAATCGATAACCGCCGTATCACCCTCCTGCGCGGGACGTTCCACGGTGATGATGCGGGCAACATTCTGCGCCATGCGGTCAATCTCCGCGTCGATTTCGCTCTGCGCGATGGTCGCTTCTGCCTTTTCAACCGTAAGTCCCTTATACTGACCGAGCGTGACCTCGGGATAAAGATCAGTGTCAATGGTCATGGTAACGGAACCGTCATCTTCGATATTCATTGCGGAAACGGAGGGTCTGCCGACAGGCTTGATCTCCTGCGAGAGAACGCATTCCTGATAGATCTTGGGGAACAGCTCCTCGATGGCATCTTCATAAAAAACATGCTTGCCGTAGGCTGCTTCAATGACCATACGCGGAGCCTTGCCCTTGCGGAAGCCGGGCATGGTAATATCCTTGCGCACCTTGAGATAGACCTTATTCAGTGCAGGCTCCAGCTCCGCACGGGTGATCTCGACGGTTACCTTTGCGCGGACAGCTTCTTTCTCTACGCTTTTGACATTCATTTTGATTATCCTCCTATAGGCTGCGCCGAAGGGCGCATATTGATATATTTAGCCGAGTTATTTTATCAGATTATTCCGAGAAATACAAGAGTTTTTTTCGTTTTTCCTTTATTTTAGGCAAATTGGGCAAAAATTCAGAAAATCCGCCGCGCAAAGGCGGAATTCCACGCCGTCGATCATGCCCTGCACTGCAAGCTTATGGCTGTCACTGTGCAGATGCCCATAGCAGCACAGGCTGACACCATAGCGCTTCAACAGCGAGAGGATCTCAGGGCACTCGTAGCCACGGTAGCGCGGCGGATAATGGAGGAAGCAGAGCTTTTCGCGCTCCCCCGCCGCTTTCAGCGAAGCTTCCAAACGAATCAGCTCCCGCTTGAAGATCTTGTCATTGTGGCTTCCCTCAGCGGCGTCCTCCTCAAAAAACCAGCCTCGAGTGCCGCAGATGGCATACTCCTCATACGCATATGCGTTATTATTAAGGATGTACATCTCGGAAAAGCCGTTTTCCTCACAGAATTTATAGAATTTTGATGCCGTTGTCCACCAATAGTCATGGTTGCCTTTGAGTATAATTTTTCTGCCAGGGATGGCATTGATAAAGACAAAATCCTCCAGGGCACCCTGCAGATCCAGCGCCCACGAAAGATCGCCGAGCAGGACGGTCGTATCCTCCGGTTTGATCACGGAAAGCCCCGCACGGAGCTTATCCACATAGCCGTGCCATGCGCCGCCGAAGACATCCATCGGCTTATCCGCGCCAAAGGAAAGATGTAGATCACCAATCGCATAGAGTGCCAAAGGCAGCGCCTCCTTCAAAACAACGCAAATAAATTCCTAAAAAACAGACGGTCAAG
Organism: Oscillospiraceae bacterium; assembly: GCA_016302005.1. The sequence goes on from JAEDOK010000003.1 coordinate 16,535, forward strand.
CATATCTTCTGCATAACCGCGCACGGAGAGATAAGCATAAAAGTCCGCATAATCGGCAACCGAGGCAAAGCCTGCCGCAAGGGTGTCGCAACCGTCCAAATCGCCGCCGAGGGCGACATGCGTCTCACCGCAGACCGTCAGCATATGCTCCAAATGCCGCAGCAGCGTCTCATAATCGGCATGCTCCCCTAGAAACGGCGAATAGAGGTTTAAGCCTACCGTGCCACCCGTCTCCGCAATCACGCGGAGCTGATCGTCCGTCAGATTTCGCGAATGATCGCAGACCGCGCGGGCATTGGAATGGGAGGCGAGGATCGGTTTTGTTGTGATATCCGCCAGATTCCAAAATGCGCGCGTTCCTAAATGGCTGACATCGATAAGAATGTCCAGCGCCTGCGCTTCCTTGACAAACGCCCTGCCCTGTGTCGTCAAGCCGCCGTCCGATAAATGGCAGCCTGCGAGAACATTGTCTGCGTTCCAAGTCAGCGCCAGCATACGGAAGCCTTGCTCACGCAGGGTTGAAATATATCTCATATCGCAGCCGATTACCTCCGCCCCCTCGACGGAGAGCAGTGCCGCCGCTTTTCCCGCAGAAAGCGTTTGCAAGATCATCTCCTGTGTATCGGCAAAAGCAATGCGGGAGGCATTGTTTCTGACCTCTTTTCGCAAAACGGCATAGGGCTCCGTCAGCATTGCCGCGCAGTCAATGTCTGCTTGACCGGCATAGCTGCAAAAAGCAAACACCTGCGCGTAAGCCCCGAAAGCAGACGCTTTTCGGAGGTCGATATGGCAGGTGTTGTTTTCCAGCGGCTGCCCTCTGCGCCACAGCTCATAGGCGGTATCGCAGTGACCGTCAAACAATCGAATCATTGAAATGCATCCTCCAAATGATGAATTTCAGGGTTCTTTGTCTGTAAGCCCTGCGGCGCATAAATCTCAATCACATCAAATCTCGGCTGTTTGGAGCTTTCCTCATGCTGCGCCAAATAAAGCAGTGCAGTCCGCTTCAGGCGTTCCCGCTTCCTGTAATCGACAAATTCACGCGCCTGCGCAAATTGTGCGCTTTTGCGCAGCTTGACCTCCACAAAAACGATGTACCTTCGATCCTCAACGATCAGATCGATCTCACCGCCGCGGCAGCGAAAGTTGGCGGCGACAATCGCATAGTGCTTCCTGCGAAGATAGTCCGCAGCAATACTCTCACCCCACCGACCGAGCAGGTCAGTTGCCATAGAATTTTTTCAGGAAGGTGCGGCGGTGAATCGGGCAGACACCGTACTCGCGCAGAGCGGCATAGTGCGCCTGCGTGCCGTAGCCCTTGTGGACAGAAAAGCCATACTGCGGGTAAAGCGCGTCCTGCTCCTCCATAAAGCGGTCACGCGTGACCTTCGCAAGGATGGAGGCGGCGGCGATGTTGGCACTCAGGCTGTCGCCCTTAATGATGGTCTTTACCGGAATGATGCCGAGATCCGGCTCACGGTTTCCGTCCACCAGCGCAAGCTCCGGCTGAAGCTTGAGCTGCTCCACCGCCCGGCGCATGGCAAGAAAGGTCGCCTGCAGAATGTTGAATTCGTCGATCTCCTGCTCGCTTGCAAAGGCGATGCCGTAGGCGAGCGCCTGCTCCGTAATCACATCATACAGCGCTCTGCGGCGCTTATCGGTCAGCTTTTTGGAGTCATTCAGCCCTTCGATCTCCAAGTCGGGCGGCAAAATAACGGCGGCGGCGCAGACAGGGCCCGCCAAGGGTCCCCTGCCCGCCTCATCCACGCCGCAGATGAGCTGATAGCCTTCTTCAAACGCGGCGTGTTCATAGTTCCATAAATTGTTCATTCTTGCCCCTCAATCCGGCGTGAAGCTCAGGCGCTGCCGCAGTCCGTCTACGGTCAGCTCGTAGATGATCACGCCGTCGTCCTTCATTTCCTTTTCTAAGGTGTAGTTCTTTCCCGTGCAGAAGCTTTTCGCCACTGCGTCAGTATCGTCCGTCTCGATCTCGCTGACGAACACATCCCGCATTTGGTTGTTGCTGCACTGGTTAAAGATTTCACGAATCATTTCATAAGTCATTGGGTGCCTCCAAACTAAAGCGTCCGATCTTACAGCTGCGGAATTCCTCCAATAAAACACGCGCCATGCGTTCCGTGTCGATCTCGCCGCGCGCAAGCAGGAAACCGCGTCTGCGTCCTGCCTCACACAGCAGGTCATAGCCTGTTGCGTCCGGGGAGGGATCGAGCTTATAGCGCTCACGAAGAGCGTCGGGATAGCGTGCCCAAAGCGTCGCGATCAAATGGCAGGCAAGCGTCTCGGTGTCGAGAATGTCATCCTTAACCGCGCCCGTATAGGCAAGGCGTCTGCCGACCTCCTCGTCGTCAAATTTCGGCCAAAGGATGCCGGGCGTATCGAGAAGGAGCAGTCCTCGATCCACCGTGACCCATTGCTTGCCCCGGGTCACGCCGGGGCGGTTTTCAGCTTTTGCGCCCTTGCGCCCCGAAATCTGATTGATTAACGTAGACTTGCCGACATTCGGAATGCCGACGATCATCAGCTTGAGCGGTTTATTGACAAAGCCGCGTTCCTGATAGCGCTGCAGTTTTTCAGCCAACAGCTCCCGCACGGTCGGCACAAAGCGGTCAATTCCCTTGCGGCTCTTGCAGTCGGTCTTCAGCACCGCAAAGCCCTTCTGCCGGAAATCGTCATACCATGCGTTGGTCGTGACAGGGTCTGCGAGGTCAATGCGGTTGAGGATCACCATGCGCGGCTTATTGGCGCAAAGTGTGTCGATATCGGGATTTCTGCTGGACAGCGGGATACGGGCATCGACCAGCTCACACACTGCGTCAACGAGGCGGATATCCTCCTCCATTTGGCGGCGTGTCTTTGTCATATGCCCTGGATACCACTGGATGTTCATTTTATCATCCATGCTCAATTCACCGATCCGATCCGGCTGTAATCCCGCTCGTTTGTCACTTTATCGGCGCCCGGGAAAACAATAAACAGCACCTTTCCCAACACCTGATCCAAGCGAATTTGCCCGATGCTTGCCACGCGGCTGTCCGAAGAATGGTTGCGGTTATCGCCCATAACGAAGACACAGTCCTCTTCCACAACAGTATAGTATGGTGTATTGAACATTTCTTCGTTGATATACGGCTCCTCAAGGGCGACCCCATCAACATAGACGCGGGTCACACCGTCGTTATCCTCACAGATCTGTACGGTCTGCCCCTCTGTCGCAATCACCCGCTTTACGATCGGTTCGCCGTTTTCAAAGGAAAGCTTTCGTGCGACGATGATATCTCCGTATTCGAGATCGCCCATCAGGACATTGCTCTGCAGTGCAAGATAATCTCCGTGGTGCAGCGTCGGGAACATCGAATCTCCGTTGACACCTACCAGCCGCAAGCAAAATACAAAAATCAGTGTGATCGCCGCAAGAATATAGACCAAATCGTGCAGCAGCGAATATATATCGTAAAGAAAACCGTGTTTCTCCGGCTTCTGCTCCTTTTCCTTCTTCATGTTTGTTTCATCCCTTCCGCCCGCATGGCAAGCTCTTCTTTCCCTTTTACTCGATTATACACGAAATGCGAGCAGAAATAAAGATGAATTTAAAAAAATCGTCCGATTCATTTTCGAATCGGACGATCTTTTTTTAAAATGCTTTGAGTCTTGCTTCGCTCTCGTTGAGTTGTTTGAGGAGGGCTTCGAATTTCTCTGCCTTTTCGCGCTCGGCATTCACGACTGCCTCGGGTGCTTTTGCGACAAAGCCCTCGTTATTCAGCTTGCCGCGGATGGCGGCGAGCATTTTCTCGGTTTTCTCCTTCTCCTTCGCGATGCGCGCAATCTCCTTTTCCACATCGACAAGCTGATTCATCGGCATATAGAGCGCTGCGTCATGCGTCACGCAGGAAGCCATTGACTCATGTCCCTCCGGCTCGGTCGCGGAGATCTTCACCTCGTCGGCATAGGCAAGGCGCGTAATGAAGCCCTCACCGCCGGCGAACAGCTCCGCCTTTTCCGTGACGATATAGAGCGTGCATTTCTTGGAGGGCGGAACATTCATCTCCGCGCGGCGGTTGCGGACGGCGCGGATGGCGTTCATGATGCTCTCCATTGCGTTCTCCTCCGCCTTGAAGCACAGCTCCTCACGGAACTTGGGCCACTTCGCGATGATCAGCGCCTCACCTTCGTGCGGGATCGCCTGCCAAATCTCCTCGGTGATGAAGGGCATGAACGGATGCATCAGGCGCAGAATCTGGTCCAGCACATACAAGAGAACCTGCTGGGCGACGTGCTTGCTCTCCTCGTCCTCACCGTAAAGGCGTGCCTTCGTCAGCTCGATATACCAGTCACAGTAGCTGTCCCAGATGAAATCATAGACCTTCTGCACGGCGATGCCAAGCTCGTATTTGTCCAGATTCTCCGTCACATCGGCAATCAGGGTATTGAGCTTCGAGACAATCCATTTATCCGCCGTTTCCAATTTGGAAAGGTCGGACAGCTCGTTCTTCTCGATAGAAAGATTCATCATCACATAGCGGCTCGCGTTCCAAAGCTTGTTGGCAAAGTTGCGCATTGCCTCGCAGCGCTCGACATAGAAGCGCATATCGTTGCCGGGCGAGTTCGCGGTGATCATGTTCATGCGCAGGGCATCGGAACCGAAACGGTCGATCATTTCCAGCGGGTCGATACCGTTGCCGAGGGACTTGGACATTTTTCTGCCCTTGTCGTCCCGCACCAGTCCGTGAATGAGAACGGTATGGAAGGGCGGCTTTCCGGTCTGTTTGCAGGCGGAGAAGATCATTCTCGCGACCCAGAAGAAGATAATATCGTAGCCCGTGACGAGCACATCCGTCGGATAGAAGTATTTGAAGTCCTCTGCCTCGGTGTCGGGCCAGCCAAGCGTCTCAAAGGGCCACAGTGCCGAAGAGAACCATGTGTCAAGCACATCCTCATCGCGGGTGATATTCTTGCTGCCGCACTTTTCGCAGCAGGTCGCGTCCTCACGCGAGACGGTCACATGCCCGCAGTCGGCGCAGTACCATGCAGGGATCTGATGTCCCCACCAGAGTTGACGGGAGATACACCAATCGCGCACATTCTCCATCCAGTTGGTATAGGTCTTGGTAAAGCGTTCGGGAACGAATTTCGTCTCACCCTCGTTGACGACGCGCAGCGCCTCTTCCGCCAGCGGCTTCATCTTGACGAACCACTGCGCGGAGATGATCGGCTCGACATCACGGTGGCAGCGGTAGCATGTGCCGACATTGTGGCTGTACGGCTCGACCTTGACAAGATAGCCCTGCTCCTCCAAATCGGCGACAATCTGCTTTCTCGCCTCATAGCGGTCAAGTCCCTGATATTTGCCACCGAACTCATTGACAACACCGTTGTCGTCCAGGACGCGGATGACCTCTAAGTTATGGCGCAGACCGACTTCAAAGTCGTTCGGGTCATGGGCGGGCGTCATCTTGACGCAGCCCGTGCCGAAGTCCATCTCGGCATAATCGTCCGCAACCACGGGAATTTCCTTATTCACCAGCGGAAGGATTACCTTCTTGCCGACGATGTCCTTGTAACGCTCGTCGTTCGGGTTGACGCAAACGCCGCTGTCACCCAGCATTGTCTCCGGGCGGGTCGTTGCGACAATGACCTCGCCGCTGCCGTCCGCCAACGGATAGCGGATGTGCCAGAGGCTGCCGGGCTTATCGACATACTCGACCTCCGCGTCGGACAGTGCGGTCACGCAATGCGGGCACCAGTTGATAATGCGGCTGCCTTTGTAAATCAAGCCCTGCTCATAGAGGTTGACAAAAACCTCACGCACTGCCTTGGAGCAGCCCTCGTCCATCGTAAAGCGGGCTCGCTCCCAATCGCAGGATGCGCCAAGCTTCTTCTGCTGCTCGACAATGCGGTTGCCGTACTGTTTTTTCCAATCCCATACGCGGTCTAAAAACTTTTCTCTGCCGAGATCATAGCGTGTCAAGCCCTCCTTGCGCAGCTCCTCCTCCACGCGGATCTGCGTGGCAATACCGGCATGGTCAACGCCGGGAACCCAAAGAGCGGCATAGCCCTGCATCCGCTTGAAGCGAATCAAGACATCCTGCATGGCTGCGTCCATGGCGTGCCCCATATGGAGCTGTCCTGTGACATTGGGGGGCGGCATGACGATCGTAAAGGGCTTCTTTCCCGGATCGCGCTCCGTGTGGAAATAGCCGTTTTCCGACCAAAAACGATACAGACGGCTCTCCACATCCTTCGGATCGTAGGTCTTCGGTAATTCTCTTGCCATATTGTTTCTCCTTTTCGGTATGATTCCATAAAAAACGCCCTGAACGAAACGTTCAGGGCGAAAAAATCCGCGGTACCACCTGAATTCCCGCAAAAACGGGCGCTCAATTCTCTGTAACGGAAGAACCCGTGCAAGCCTACTTTATGTTCCGCTCGCCCACTCGGGAGCGACCTTCATCCATCCACCGCAGGAACTTGCACCAACCGTTCCCTCTCTGCTGCGGCGGGAAGAACTACTCCTCTCCGTCAAGGTGTTTTTCAATCTTCATCATAGTACCGAACTGTATGCAAAATGTCAAGCGTTTTCCGGCAAAAATTCGCACATTCTCTCGGAAAGTGCCTTTAAGAACGCCAGCGCCGTCTCCTTCTCGCTGTCAACGGCAGTTAAATAGAGCTTGACCTTCGGCTCCGTGCCGGAGGGACGGACAATCACACTGCCCTTCTCGCCCAGCTCAAGCGTAACAACATTCGACTTCGGCAGCAGGACGGGCGTTTCCGTTCCGTTTGCCAAATCGCGGCAGTTTCTGGTCTGATAATCCGTCACCTTCGTGACCGCCGCGCCGCAAAGCTCCGTCGGCACGTTCGCACGGAAGTCCGCCATAAACTTTGCGGAAAGCTCCATTGCGTTCGGTCCCTTCAGCTCAAAGCTGATGACCTTTGCCTCATGATAGCCAAGCTCGGCATAAAGCGCGTCCATTTTTTCTGCCAGATTCATTCCCTCGCGCTTAAGCTTCGCGGCAAGGTCGCAGGTCAGCATGGAGGCAACGACCGCGTCCTTGTCTCTGGCATATGTACCCTTGAGGTAGCCGCAGCTCTCCTCAAAGCCGAAAACAAAGCGCTTCTCTTCACCCTTTTCCTCGAGCGCAAGAATCTCGCCGCCGATATACTTAAAGCCCGTCAGGACGGCTTTCATGTTGACACCGTATTTCGCGGCGACTTTATCGGCAAGCGGGGTCGAGACGATGCTCCGCACGGCAACGGGCGCAGGAGGCAGCGTACCGTTTTTCGACATCTCCCCGAGAATGTAATCCAAGAGCAGGCAGCCCAGCTCGTTACCCGTCAGCTTGCGGAAGCCGCCCTCCACAGGCACGGCAACCGCAACACGGTCACAGTCGGGGTCGGTGCCGAGGATGAGGTCGGGGTGTGTCTCGCGGGCGATTTTATAGCTCTCGTTCAGCGCGGCGTCCGTCTCCGGATTGGGGTATTCACAGGTCTTAAAATCACCGTCTGGCTGCTCCTGCACCTTAACGACATCAACCTTCACGCCGATTCTACCCAGCACCTCGCGCACCGGCTTATTGCCCGTGCCGCAAAGCGGGGTATAGAGCAGACACAGCTCACTTGCGGGCAGTTCGGTCACGCGTTCGGCAAGGACGGTCTGATAGTATTCCTCCCACACTTCCGGCGCAATGTACTCGACCGTTCCCTTTTCCATACTCTCGGCAAAGGTCTGTTTTGCGGGAACAAAATAGTCAATCGAGGAGATTTCACGGAATACGACGGCGGCGGGCTCATCGGTCATCTGGCAGCCGTCGGGACCGTAGCACTTGATGCCGTTGTAGGCACCCGCGTTGTGACTCGCAGAGACGACAATGCCACAGCCGCAGCCCAAACGGCGGACGGCAAAGGAAAGCATCGGCGTCGGAGCGAGCTCATGGTAGACGTAGACATGCACGCCGCGCTCTGCAAGCGCAACCGCGCAGATCTCAGCATAGCGGCGGGAATTATGGCGGGAGTCATAGCCGATTGCGCATTTCTGCGGCAGTTCCGTCGTGCAGAGCCAAGCCGCCAAGCCCTGCGCGGTACGGCGGACGGTGTAATCATTGAGGCGGTTTGTACCAAGCCCCATGATACCGCGAATGCCTGCCGTCCCAAATTGCAGTTCAGTGCCGAAAGCGCCCTTCAGCGCGTCGGCATTTCCTTCCATATTACGAAGTTCTTTCTGTTCTTGCTCGGTCAACGGTGCGGCGCACCATGCTTGATAACGTTCCGAATATTCCATAAATTACCTCCGTTTTCCGTTTTTTAAAAAACAGCCCAATTATCTCATTGAGCTGTTTTATCAATTACACATCTTCAATAATTGCGGAATTAGTTCTGGCCTGCGGATTGACGAGGGCACGGAATTTCGAACGAGAATCACGGATCTCGGCAAGCGCCTGTGCCACAGCCTCCTCGGTCGTGCGCAGGGAATCATCGACGTAGTCATTCGTCACCTGCTTCAGCTCCTTGATCTTCTCCTGCGCGGCGCGTACCATTTCGTTGGCCTGGTCCTTTGCCTCAAGATAAATCGCCTCCTGCGAGACGAGCTGCTTGGCCTGCGCCTGGGCAGCCTTGAGGATATTCTCCGCCTCACGCTTCGCGCTGGTAATCAACTCGTTGCGAGACTCAACAATCGTCTTTGCCTGCTTCATTTCGCCGGGCAGCTTATTGCTGATCTCATCGAGAAGATCCAGCGCACGCTCGCGTTCGATGGAGCATTTATCTCCGCTGAACGGTACGCTTCTTGCGTCCTGTACCATTTCATAAAGTGTGCCGATCAGTTCTTCAATACTGTGTTCGTTCATCGTGTTGCCTCCTTATGATTTCTGATTTCTCGGATTCTGTCTTTAAATTCCGCCAAAATCTCCGGCGGAAGAAAGTCGCTGACATCCGCTCCGTAAAACCCCATTTCCTTCACTGCGCTGGAGCTGAGATACATATATTGATGCTCAGCGGTAAGAAAGAGGGATTCCAACTCGGGATTTAGCTTACGGTTGATCATCGCCATTTGGAATTCTTTTTCGAAATCGGAGCCTGCGCGCAGACCCTTGATGATCGTGCAGCAGCGCTGCGCCCTTGCGTACTCGGCAAGCAGACCGCCGTGCGCGTCAACCTTGACATTTGGTAAATGCGCTGTGACACGCGCCAGCAGACGCTTGCGCTCTTCTAAATCAAACATCGGCTTTTTCTCGCAATTCACCATAACGCAGACAATTACCTCGTCAAACAGGCGGGACGCGCGTTCGATGATATTGAGGTGCCCGTTCGTCACGGGATCGAAGCTGCCGGGATAGACGGCTATTTTCATAAATCTTCCTTTGTGCGGCGAAACAGCGTAATGACGGTTTTGCCGTAAATATAATCCTTTGAGCGTTCCAAGCCCCCAAACTGCTCCTCAAGCGGCTTGCCGAGAGGACGCTCCGTAATAATTATACCACCTTCCGCCAAAATGTCAATTTCCGAGATGCGTTTTATTGCATTTTCCAGATATTTTTCTGCGTATGGCGGGTCTAAAAAGATCAGCCGGAAGGATTTTTTACAGCGGGAGAGGTATGTCAGATAGTCACCTCGGACAATTTCCGCCCTGTCCTCCAAATGCGTCCGCCGCAGATTCTCCCGAATGACCGCAACGGCGTCGGCACGCTCGTCCACGAAGACCGCATGCCGCGCACCTCGGCTGAGGGCTTCAATGCCAAGCTGTCCGGAGCCGGCAAACAGGTCGAGCACATCGCCTGCGATCTCGTATTGTATGATGTTAAACAGCGCCTGCTTAACCTTATCCGCAGTAGGTCTTGTCAAAAGTCCGTCGGGCGCTTTCAGATTTGTTCCTCGCGCGGTTCCTGTAATCACTCGCATTTGTTATTGCTCCTGTGCGTGAAAATATGCATAGACCGCTTGCGCAGTCGATGCGGGCACCACCTTGCACAGTTCCTCCTTCGAGGCGCTGCGGATGGCGGAAATGGACTTAAAATGCTTGAGCAGCGCAAGACGGCGCTTCTCTCCTACGCCTTTGATCTCATCCAGCGCAGAGCCGCGTACGCGTCTGCTTCTCAGGTTTCTATGGTATGTGATCGCAAAGCGGTGCGTCTCCTCCTGAATTCTTCCGATCAGCGCAAACACGGCAGGTGTCGCCTGAATGCCGATCTCCGCGCCGTCGGGCGTTACCAAAGCGCGGGTGCGGTGGCGGTTATCCTTGACCATGCCGAAAATCGGGATCTCAATGCCCATTGTCAAGAGCGCCTCCCGAACGGTCTGCGCATGGACGTCTCCTCCGTCAATGAGCAATGCGTCGGGACGCTCGTCAAACCCCTTGTCGCCGTCAAGATAGTGGCAAAAACGGCGACAAAGCACCTGCCGCATGGAGGCGTAGTCATCCTGATCCGCTAAGTTTTCAACCTTAAATCGCTTATAATCGCTTTTTTTCGGTTTTCCGTCCACGAAAACCGTCATGGAGGCGACAATGTCCGTTCCGGCAATATTGGAAATATCGTATGCCTCCAGCCGGGTCGGATAGGTCGGCAGCCGCAGCATCATTTCCAAGAGCTTTAAGGTGCCGTTCAGCCGTTCCGACGCGGTCGTCGCCCGCTCCGCCTCCTCCCTCGCGTTCTGATTAGCAAGGGCAACCAGCTTTAGACTATCTCCCCTTTGCGGGACGATAAAACGGACAGTCTTCTCCAACTGCTCCAGCAGAAGCTGGGCGAAGGGCGCGGCATCCTCCATGGCAAAGGGGAGCAGAACACGCTTGGGTGCTGCTTTACGGGAAAGATAGTATTGCTTGACGACAGCGGATAGCGCCTCCTGCTCGTCCTCCGGGCGGGTAAGCACCTCATAGTCCTTATCCATCAGATTCCCGCCGATATAATGCAGGACGGCAAAGCATGCCTTTGCCTCGGTCTGATACCAGCCGATCACATCGGTATCCGCCATGGTGCCCGCCGTGACAAGCTGCCGCTGCCCAAGCGCTTCAATGGCGCGAAGACGGTCGCGAAGCTGTGCGGCTTGTTCAAACGCCATGCGCTCCGCCGCAGCCTCCATCTCTTCACGCAAGCGATCACACAGGGGTTTGTGCTTGCCGGAAAGCAGAAGCGCCGCCTGCTGCATCAGCGTGCGGTACTCCTCCTGTGTTTTCTCAGGACGGCACCAGCCCTCGCAGCGCTGCATCTGATAATTCAGGCAGGGGCGTTCCTTGCCGATATCGCGGGGGAATTTTTTGTTGCAGTTCGGCAGCTTGAACACCCTGCGAATTGTGTCGATCACCTGCTGCGATCTGCCTCGGCTGCCGTAAGGTCCGAAATACTGCGCGCCGTCATCCGTGACTCTGCCCGCAAGCGTGATCTTTGGATAAGGCTCCCGCAGATCCAAGCGCAGGTAGGGATAGCCCTTGTCGTCCTTGAGCAGGATGTTGTATTTCGGCATATAGTGCTTGATTAGGGAGCATTCCAGCACCAGTGCCTCAAATTCCGAGGCGGCGCGTATCGTTTCAAAATGATCCACCGCAGCGACCATTCGCCGCGTCTTGAGCGTGTGGGAAGCAGTGTCCTGAAAATACTGAGAGACGCGGTTTTTCAGTTTTTTTGCCTTACCGACATAGATCACGGTATCCGCAGCGTCCTTCATCAAATATACGCCCGGCTCATAGGGCAGCGAGAGCGCCGCCTGCTTCAGCTCCTCACGGGTCATCTCGCCCCCTCCTTTCTCGTGGAAACATTCCTGATAGACAACGCTGTCCCAAACGCGGCGGCGCTTGGGACAGCGTTTTGAGTCTGTTAGATAATATCCTTAACAAGCATTGCGGAAAGCTCCTTCACGGCAGCTTCCTCGTCGGGGCCTTCGGCAATGATCGAAATTTCAGTCCCTGCGGTGATGCCCATGGAAAGAACACCCAAAAGGCTCTTTGCATTGATCTTGCGTTCCTCCGCCTCGATCCAGATGCTGGAGCGGAACTCATTGGCTTTTTGAATGAAATAAGTAACCTGCTTGTTATGAAGTCCGGATTCGCATTTTACGACGGATTTCTCTGTGTACATGTATGTCACTCCTTAAAATCTCGAACACAGTCGAGAGATGCTAATAGATAATATACGCAATTTCCTGCTGTTTGTCAACAGCTTTCGCAAGATTTTATGCGAGTTCGGTGTAGGTATACAATTGATGTGAGACCAAATGAATAGAAAAAGGCGATTGAGTTT
>JAEDOK010000095.1 GCA_016302005.1 Oscillospiraceae bacterium
GCTGCAATATGCAGTTCGGCGGCAACGATCAGTGGAGCAATATGCTCGGCGGCACGGAGTTGATCCGCCGCAAGCTGGGCAAGGACGCGCACGCCATGACCATCACCCTCCTGCTCAACTCCGAGGGCAAGAAGATGGGCAAGACGGCAAAGGGCGCGGTCTGGCTCGACCCGAATAAGACCAGCCCCTTTGATTTCTTCCAGTATTGGCGCAATGTCGCTGACGAGGATGTGCTCAAATGCATCCGTATGCTGACCTTCCTGCCGCTTGAGCAGATCGACGAGATGGACAAGTGGGAGGGTAGCCAGCTCAACACCGCCAAGGAGATCCTCGCCTATGAGCTGACCAAGCTCGTCCACGGTGAGGAGGAAGCGGACAAGGCGCGCGCCGCTGCCAAGGCACTCTTTGCCGGCGGCGCGGACGACAGCGATATGCCCACCACCGAGCTGACCGAGGCGCAGTTGACCGACGGCAGCATTGCCATTCTTGACCTGATGCTTGCCTGCAAGCTTGCGCCGAGCAAGTCGGAGGCGCGGCGTTTGGTCCAGCAGGGCGGTGTATTTGCCAATGACGAAAAGGTCGCGTCCATCGACACGCGCTTTACCGCGGAACAGCTCAAGACCGGCGTGAAGCTCCGCAAGGGCAAAAAGGTCTATCATAAGGCTGTTTTGGCGTAATGGAATTTCGATTTGCAGGCGAGGCGGATTTTGAAGCGGTCAACCGTCTTTTATGAATCCCTCGGCATGCAGCCGAAGGTTATTCAATATCAGTGCAAACTATAAAGAAATCGGTGGGAGCTTCCAATCCCACCGATTTTTGCTTATGTAATGTAAACCGATGTAGGGCGGGGACATGTCCCCGCCGGTGCAGGAACTGCCCATACTGTACAAACCTACAGCCGGAGATTGCCACGACCGGTGCGCAGCTGTCCGCGACGAAGGAGCGTTACAGATGCGGCGTACCGCTCTGCGGGTCGTGTGCGCACCGATCTCGCAATGACAGATCAGGGTAGCTTGCTGTGTCATTGCGAGGAGCGCAGCGACGTGGCAATCTCGTGCAGGAACTACCGGTTGCGTACAAGCTTGTTCGCTTGTACCGTCTGCCGCTTCGCGGTCACGGGGATATGTCCCCGCCCTGCATTGGCGGGGTTGTTTTTGTGCTTCATTCTTCCGCGTCCTTGGGCGGTTCCAAGAGGATCAGCTTTTCCGCAAGGAGCTGGCAGAAGCCTGAGATGATCGACACCATGAAGATCAGATTCGTGATATCCTGTGGTGTCGCGTTGTTCCCGTGCAAAATCGGGTCGGCTGCTTGGGCAACCTGCTGACTGAAATACTGCGCCGTATGACGGTGGCGCTCCACATAGGCACTGTAGAGCGGCTCAAATTCCTCCTCGGGAATGCCGACGGGGATGATCTTCCGCAGCAACGCAATGCTCAGCGATTGCTTCATCGTGCAGATCATCAGCAAATAGGCGATGTGCAGACGGTAATACCGCTTTTTCCTTGGCTCCGGCATGATCTTCATGCGGACATAATTGTTGATCGCAGCGGGCGTGATGCAGTTGTCCTCCTTCAGCTCCGGCGGAAGATAGTCCAAATACTGCGTCAGCAGCGTGATCACCTGATCCATAAACAGCCCGATATCCGGAATCTCATTCCATGTCGGCAGCTTGAAATTGTCCAAATACTTTTCCCATCTGCGCAGCTTGCTCCCAACAAGGGTGACATCCTCTGTCATATAGTCCACCTGCCTTTTCTTGTGATTCTATCATAAATATCTTGTTTTTGCAATCATTATTTTTCACTAAAATTCATCTTGACATAGTTGAACATATTTGTTATTATAATATCGCATATTAGATTAGCGGGTGAGGTTAACAATGAGTTTTGCAATCATGACGGATACGGCAGCCAATCTTTTACATTCTCATCTTACCCAGCGGGAGATCACTGCCGTCCCGCTGGAATACTTCCTTGACGGCACGGCGCATACCTGCAATGCCGTGGACGAGATCGACGGCGAGGCATTCTATGCTACTTTGGGCGAAAAGGAGATCAAGACCGCGCAGAGCAATCCGCAGCGTTTTTTAGATGCAATGGAGCCTCTTGTGAAAGCAGGGAAGGACATCCTGTGCGTGACGCTCTCCTCGGGCATCAGCGGAACCTATACGAGTGCGTCCATTGCAGCCGATCAGCTCTGTGAGACCTATCCTGAGCGAACGATCCGCGTGATCGACTCGCTGGGCGCCTCTCTTGGAGAGGGTCTGCTCGTCCTGCACGCCTGCGATTGCCGCGACGCGGGAAAAAGCTTAGAGGAAACCGTCGCAGAGCTTGCGGATATGCGCGAGCGGATGTGTCAGGTGTTCACGGTGGACGATCTGCACTTCCTGCGAAAGGGCGGACGCATTTCGGGCGCGGTTGCCTTCGTGGGCACACTGCTCGATTTTAAGCCGCTTCTCAAGGGAAATGAGGAGGGCAAGATCGTCATGTGCGGCAAGACCCGCGGAAAGAAGCGCGCAATTGCTGCAATGGCGGAAAAATACGAGTCGTTGGTGGCGAATGCGCAGGAGCAGCGCATCGGAATCGCCTATGCGGGGCATCATGAGGATGCGCTGGCATTGGAAGCGCTGCTGAAAAAGAACAAACCGTCAAGGGAGATCCTGACGGTTTGCTACGAGCCGGTGACGGGTGTCCATGTGGGGCCCGGCGCAATTGCCCTCTTCTTCTTGGGCGAACCCGGCGTGCGGAAAAAGTGAACGGATCAAAACAGCAGGGTGAGCAGCCAAGCTAAGCTGACCGGCGCCGCGCCGATTGCCGCCCAGCCGAGGGGCGGGAGTCTGCGGCGCTTTTTTGCTGGCGCGTTGTGCAGGACGAAGCCGTTTGCCACGCGGCGCGCCTCCTCTAAGAGCTCCCGTTCTCCGACACCGTGCTTTTCCAGCGCATCCTCCCGCAGAAGGAAAATCGCCTGCTCGAACATCTTCGGGTCGGGAGACTTGACCACGACGACCTGCCTTGTGTTGCCTTTAACCATAAACATCCCTCCGAAAATAGCATAGACAAAAACAGCGCCGCCCAAACCGGGCGGCGCAAGTTTTATGGCTTCGCGGGGTCGGCGATGGAATCGTCGTGCTCGATCCAGTCCTGCACATTGACGATGTCATAGTCCGTTTTGGTGCGGCGGATCACAACCTGCGACAGACCGGCGTTGATGATCATGCGCGTACACATGGCGCAGGGGCGCGGCTGCTCCAAATACTCGCCTGTTTTTGCACTCTTGCCGACGAGGTAGATCGTCCCGCCGATGCACTCGCTGCGGGCGGCGGAGATAATTGCGTTCATCTCGGCGTGAACGGAGCGGCAAAGCTCGTACCGCTCGCCGGAGGGGATTTTCAACGTCTCGCGCACGCAGCCGTCCAGATCCAAGCAGTTGCGTCTGCCCCGCGGTGCGCCGTTATAGCCGGTGGAGATGATCTCGTCGTTGCGCACGATCAGCGCGCCGTACTTTGAGCGCAGACAGGTCGCGCGCTCCAATACCGTTTCCGCGATATCCAAATAATAGTTTTTCTTGTCAATGCGCTCCATTCTGCGCCTCCTTTGTGACGAAAAGAATTACAGATCGGACTTGCCGCGGGGGATAAATACGCCGCCGCGATCTTCGAGGATCTCGCCCTCCCGCACGACGCACTTGCCGCGCAGCCAAACCGAGGCGATGTGTCCCGCGATTTCACAGCCCTCATAGGGCGCGTAATCCACATTGGCAGCCTGATCCGCTGCGGTGATCGTTGTCCTGCCCTTCGGCTCGTAGACGACAATGTCCGCATCCGCGCCGACGGCGATATGTCCCTTCCTCGGGTACGCACCGTAGAGCTTCGCGGGCGCTTCGGAGAGAACCTCCGCCATTCGCTCCGCGCTGATCCGACCCGCCGCGACACCGTAAGTATACAGCAGCACGCCGCGCGTCTCAACGCCGGGCATACCGCCGGGAATCTTCGTGAAATCCTCTCTGCCTGCCGCCTTTTGCGTTAAGGTGAAGCTGCAATGGTCGGTGGAGACGGTCTGAATCTCGCCATCTGCCAGTGCATGCCAAAGCGCCTCATTGTCGGTCTTTTTCCGCAGCGGCGGTGCGCAGACATATTTCGCGCCCTCAAAGTCGGGCCTGCCGTAGAGGGAATCGTCCATCAAGAGATAATGGGGGCAGGTCTCCACATAGACCTTTTGACCCCGTGCCCGTGCCGCTTCGACCTCACGCAGACCGTCCTCGGAGGACAGATGCACGATCACCACGGGAACATCGGCGACGGATGCCATCTTAAGCAGGCGGCTGATTGCCTCGGCTTCAAGGATCGAGGGACGGCACTGCGGATGGGAGGCAGGGGAGAGCGCACCTGCCGCTTTCTTCTCCTTGATAAGCGCGTCGATCACGCCGGCGTTTTCACAGTGGACGCCCGCGATGCCGCCCAGCTCCTTCATCTTCCGCAGCGCGAGGAACATCGCCTCGTCGCCGATCATCATGGCGGGATAGGTCATGTACATCTTAAAAGAGCTGACGCCCTGTTCGAACATCTTGGGCAGCTCCGCGATGATCTCCTCGTTCCAGTCGTCAATGGTCATGTGGAAGCCGTAGTCGCAGCCCGTCTTGCCGTCCGCCTTTTGGTGCCAGAGGTCAAGTCCGTATTGCAGGCTCTCGCCCTTGTTGGGGCAGGCAAAGTCGATCACCATCGTCGTGCCCCCCCGCAGCGCGGAGCGTCCGCCGGTGTAAAAATCGTCGGCTGTTGTCGTGTTGCATACATCGAGATCAAAATGCGTGTGCGCGTCGATAAATCCGGGGAACAGCAGCTTCCCCGAAACATCCACAACTTCCGCGTCCGCACAGGTGATCTCCGGCGCGATTTGCGCGATCACCTCGCCGTCGATCAAAACATCCGCTTTTTCCGTACCGTGCGCGTTAATGACCGTGCCGCCCCTGAGCAGCTTTTTCATGGAAACCAGCTCCTTCTTTTTATTGTTTCTTCCATTTTATCACGCCGAAACGCAAAAGGGAATAGGCTCTCTGAAAAATCGTGGTTGCATTTGCGGCAGAAAACGTGTAGACTATGCCTCGGGAGGGATCGCTATGCTGTCTTTTGAAAACGATTATAATGTCGGCGCACATCCGCGCATTTTAGAGCGCCTGATGCAGACGAATTTCGAGCCGCAGTCCGGCTATGGTGCGGATCGCTTCTGTGAAAGCGCCAAAACTCGTATCCGTGAGGCGTTTTCCAGCCCTAATGCCGATATCTTTTTTCTCACCGGCGGCACGCAGACAAACTGTGTTGTCATTGACGCGCTGCTGCATTCCTATGAGGGGGTAATCGCAGCCGCTACGGGACACATCGCGCTGCATGAGGCGGGCGCGGTCGAGTATACGGGACATAAGGTGCTGGAGCTGCCCGACCATGACGGCAAGCTGGATGTGGGCGAGCTTCGCGACTACCTTGAGACGTTCTACGCAGACGAGAATCATGACCATATGGTTTTTCCGGGCATGGTCTATCTCTCTTATCCGACGGAGCTTGGCACGCTTTACAGCAAGGCGGAGTTGACCGCGATCTCGCAGCTGTGTAAGAAATACCATATGCCGCTCTTTGCAGACGGCGCACGCCTTGGCTATGGCTTGATGAGCTCTGCATCGGATCTTACACCGGCGGAATTTGCCGCGCTGTGTGATGTGTTCTATGTCGGCGGCACGAAGGTCGGCGCGCTCTGCGGCGAGGCAGTCGTCTTCCCGCATGGCACGATGCCAAAGCAGTTCCTGACGACGGTCAAGCAGCACGGCGCACTGATGGCAAAGGGAAGACTCCTCGGCGTCCAGTTTGACACGCTGTTTGAAGACGGGCTGTATTTCGAGATCAGCCGCAATGCCATCCAAACGGCAGAAACGCTCAAAAAGGTGTTTCGCGAGAAGCGTTGCAGCATTTGGAGAGAAACACCGACCAATCAGCAATTCCTTGTCTTGGAAAACACGGAAATGACCCGCCTGCGTGAGCATGTGGCATTCAGCTTCTGGGAGAAATACGATGCAGCGCATACCGTCTGCCGCTTTGTCACAAGCTGGGCAACCAAACAGGAGGATATCAACGCCCTTCGCGCCTTGCTTTGAGCCGCTTTTGTGTGCCTGAAAAAGCCGTTTCTGACTTGACTGTACGAAAAAATTCGCAAAATCAGCGATTCCCGCGACTTTGTGCTTGATTTTTTACCAAAACACTGCTATAATACATCGCAGTCGGCAAACGCAGCCGATCAATACCGGACCACTGTTCTCTCGACAATGTCAGAAAACAGACACGGAGCGGTATCGAAGTGGTTATAACGGCCCTGACTCGAAATCAGGTGTACCGGCA
>JAEDOK010000096.1 GCA_016302005.1 Oscillospiraceae bacterium
GCTGTGGCATATCTCGTAGGGGCGGCTATCAGCCGCCCGTTTTTTGATCCGTGCGGAGCACACCGAAGTCATTCACCCTTAGTCCTTAGCCCTTAGCCTACATGGGACTGTCCCCTCTCTACAGATAATTATTTTTCAGCGTGCCGATGGGTCTCCATCGGCACGCTGGATTTTTTACTCGACGGTTACTGCGGAGGTTGCGGGGTCGAAGGTGATCGTGTAATCGCCGGGATCGACCGTGATATTGTCCATGCCGTCGCCGTACCAATATTCATTGGCAACTCTGCCGCCGCAGCCGTAGACGACTTTGAAGGCGACCTTGTTATCCGCCCAGTCCGCCGTCTCACCCTCGGTGAAGGTGACAGACAGGACATACTTGCCGTCCTGCTCGGTCATGCGGTAGGCTGTGTTCTCCGCGTTTGCGTCCGCTGCCCAGCCGCCGTTGCCACAGGTGCCAACCACATAGTATGCAGGCTCCTCTGCGACGATCTCGCCCTTGAGCTGCGGTCTGCCGTCCACAAGCTCCAGCTCGATGAAGAACATATAGTGCCCTTCCTCCAACTGGATGTTCTTCGTGTTGCCTTCGCTGCTGAACCAGTCGCCGTTGTCCGCATTCTTGATGCCGAACTCACCGCCGCCCTCGGGGACGTCTGCCTCGCAGTACCAGATCAGGTCGTCGCCGTTGCGGGTCATGTCCTGACCCTCCCAGTTGTTGAAGGACGCCCACAGCTTCATGTCGTAGGTGACCTCCGCCAGCGCGTCCGCGTCGCCGATGCGCTCGCAGTACAGCTTGCACAGCGACAGCGTCTCCGCGTCGGTCTTCAGCGTCAGACGGTATTTGCCGTCCTCAGAGACATCGATGTTCGCGCCGGAATCAAACGCGTTCTCGCCGCCCGACAGCACCGAAGCGCCGCTCTGGTCGGCAATGTGCGAGGCATCGATGCTCGCCGTGTTATCCCACGCGTAGCCCTCGCCGATGACCGCGATCTTGAACGCGTCGCCCGCGTACAGGTTCACTTCAATTTCAAAGGTGTTGAATTCGCCCTCGACCTTGTGCAGCAGGAAGTCATCCTGCGGCCAGATCTTGCCCCAGTTGTTCTCGGGATAGCCGCGCAGAGAGCCTGCCAGCATCCACGGGCGGTTATCCTCTACGCTGGACTGCCATGCCACAAATACCGCCGTATCTGCGGTGATAGGTGTCGCCGGGTCGAACTCCCGCAGCAGCGCGGGGGTCGCAAAGTAGCCTTGGATCATATAGCCTTCCTTGGTCAGGTCGGGCATGGTGACGGTCTTGCCGTCCTCTACCTCCGCCTCCTGCAGCACGGTCACGCCGTCGCTGTCGTAGAAGGTGACCTTCCATGTTTCGACGGGAGGCTCCGTCGCTTCCGGCTCGCTCGTGCAGCCGCAGACGAGCAGCATCGTCAGCACCAGCAGACAGGCAAGCAGACCGAGCATCAGCTTTTTATTCATACTCATTTTCCCTCCTGTTTTGATTTGAAAATACGCTTTCAGCGGCGGTACTCCGGAAATACTTAACCGCTTAAGTAACTTTATTATATTGCAGCCCAAAAGCGCCGTCAATCCCTTTTTTGTTTTTTGGAAGGATCCACAAGTTTTAAAGCTCGCTTTTGTGGATTCTGCACAGGGAAGAGGGAAAGGGGAAGCGTGAAAAGGGAATAGTAAGCGTGAATGGTGAATGACTGTGGTGTGCTCCGCACGGAATAAAAAACGGGCGGCTATTAGCCGCCCCTACAACCGCAATCGCAGGCTGCGCCGTAGGGGCGGATAGCATCCGCCCGTTTTTTTCATTCGCGCGGAGCGCTTCTCATACCAATCACCAATTAAAATGTGCAACGCGCATTTTAATTGCGCAGACTGTCAAAAAAACTACAGTTTTGTCATTGCGAGACCCCGAAGGGGTCGTGGCAATCTCGCAGAATCATTTAGCATATTGTATGTATTCCGGCGAATACGAAACTTTTTTTATTAGATTGCCACGTCGCTTCGCTCCTCGCAATGACACGGGAAGGCTACCATATTTGTCATTGCGAAACCAGTGCGCACACTGGTTGTGGCAATCTCCGACTGTAGGTTTGCACACACTTGCTAGTTCCTGCACGAGACTGCCACGACCCCGTTGGGGTCTCGCAATGACATGAAGGGGAAATTTGTACGCAGTCGGCAGTTCCCGCACACGCTCCGGTTTACCTGTTCACTATTCACGCTTCACCGGTGGTATCCCTTTTTTCCTTGCTTTCATGCTATGCTTTGGGAAAAGGAAAGGGTGTGAAATGATGAACACTGCGGATTTTTATCTCTCACTTGACATCCATGAGAGCAGTGCGCAGGCGGCGCTTCGGGTGAAAAAGGGCGATACCGCAAGACGCCTTTTGATCACGCTGACCGAGAACGGCAAGCCCTATGAGATCACCGCCGACTGCAAGGCAGTATTTACGGCGAGAAAGCCGGACGGCAATCTGATTTTTAACGCCTGCACTCTGCAGGGCAATCGGATCGCTTATGCGCTCACGGCGCAAACGGCGGCTGCCGCCGGGGAGGTATGCTGCGAGCTGCGGCTGTACGGCGCGGATTCCGCCTTGATCACCTCACCGCGCTTTCTTCTGCTGGTGGACGACACCGTTTACAGTGACGGCGACCTTGTGGAATCCTCCGCCGAATACTCCGAGCTGACGCAAATGGTGAACAAGGTTGCGGCACTCAGGGCAGAAATTGAGGAGAGGCTTACAAACGGCGATTTCAAGGGTGATACAGGAGAGACGACGCTGCCGGTTGCCCGCGGCATCAGCTCTGACGGCATTGCTTATACAGCGACGGATGCAGGCTCCGGCTGCACGCTGCCGACGGTATCCGTTGCAGGCAATTGGTCGCAGATCAGTGCCGTCGGCAAGGGGCGGCAGATCGTGTTTATCCCGGAGGAGAAAAATCTGTCTACCCAGCCGACGTTGCAGCTCAACGGCGGGGAAATCATACCGCTCCGGCTGCGCGCGCCACAGACACAAAACAATGACGATCAGTCGCCGGAGGCAACATTGCCGGTGCCGGCCGGTGCGCTGATGCGAGGTGTGCCGTACACGCTGACCTTCTGCGGGAAGTATTGGCTGGTGGACAGCATGATCTACAGCGGCATCCCGCTTCCGACCGCAGCAGATGCGGGTAAGGTACTGACGGCATCCGCTGACGGAAGCGCGGCATGGGTGGCGGTCACAAATGCGGAGGAGGTGGCGGTCTGATGTTGGAGATGGTGAAACTGGATAGCGGGACGCTGCCTGCGATTGCAAATGCGATCCGCGAAAAGACGGGAGATACCGCGCTGCTGCTGCCGTCTCAGATGCCGAATGCGATTGCGGGCATTCCGTCAGGAATAGAGCTTCCTGCGCTGACAACGCCGGCGGAAGACTCAGACGTGCTCAACGGGAAAGAATACATCGGTGCCGCCGGAGAAAAACGGACAGGTACGCTGGTTGACCAAATCTATGAGGTAGAAACGCTCATGGGTCCCGGAGGAATTTCCTTAGATGTGGAATCTACGGCAGGGGCAGCGGAAACATTTGAATTTCCGGAGCCGAATTTGCAGGCGGAAAACATAAAAAGCGGCGTTATGATCTACGGATGCACCGGAAACGCAAAGATTCTGTGCGTCGAGACCGGGACCATCACACCGGCGGAGGCTACGCTATCAATTACGATACCGTGTACTGACGGTGCAAAAGCGTTTATATTGGAGGCAACAGATGACACGAAAAGCGCCATAGAGGGGCAATCTCTAACTTATGCAGTAGTATTTTCAGGGAATTTTCTGAGTAAGCATAACATTGAAGCTGCTATTAATACAGTTTTTGTCATTTGGCATAACGCTCAGTATTCAGCAAGAGGAACTACAGCACAAAATTCCGGTGGTGTGACATTATCGTTAGGTTATAGTTTTTACCCTGGCACCTACAAATGGGAAGCCTATTACTGGGAGGACGACGCATGAGATACTACAAAATGACGGATGCAGAGGGCAATCTGACCGCCATCGGCACCGGCTCCGGCGGCGTGGAGATCAGTGCGGAGGAATATGCGACGTTTTCGGACGAGATTGGGCAAAAAACTGCGTTGGTTTACGCACTGGCAGATGGACGCATTTCCGCCGAAGAGGTTCGGGAGGACTGGCGGGAGGAGATCGTGCGGCGCGCCGAGGCGTTAAACGCACATACCGAGGGATATACACAGGAAGCGCTGGAGGCGATGACAAACGCGGAGTTGGAGCGCATTCTCGGAGAGATGGGCGTGAGCGCGAACATGACGAAGGCGAATATGGTCACGCTGATCCTGGCGTTGCAGGAGGGGGTGGTACCGTGAGCAGTGAGGTCATGGTGGCGCTGCTGTCGCTGGCAGGGACGCTGCTGGGCACCTTCGGCGGCATCGTCACATCATCGAAGCTGTCAAACTACCGCATTGAGCAGTTGGAAAAGAAGGTGCAGGCGCACAACAATCTTGTCGAGCGGATGTACGCCGTCGAGGGGCATCAGGAGACGATGGAGGAAAAAATCAAGGTTGCGAATCATCGCATTGAGGATTTGGAGGCAGTGTCAAGGAATCCGCCCCATTGACACTACCCTTGACACTATGTGGGGAGCTGTAGCGCGTGGCATCCCTGACGCGCCTGTGGGCAGCCGGTTTTGGCTAAGGGCTAAGAGTGAATGGTGAAGGACTGTGGTGTGCTTCGCACGGATTTTGAATTTTGATATACCTGATTTGACAGCCGGTACGAAGGAACGAATCGGTATGCAGTCGATAGTTCCTGCACGAGATTGCCACGGCGCGTTGCGCCTCGCAATGACATGGGAAGGGAGTTTGTACGGAGTCGGGAGTTCCTACACGCGGCTTATGACATGTCCCCGCCATACAGAGGAATTCCTGACAAAACAGGGGAGGCTGCCCTCCTTGTCATTGCGAAGCCGGTGCGCACACCGGCTGTGGCAATCTCCGGCTGTAGGATTGTACGCACTTGTACTTCCTGCACCGGCGCGCCGGGGTCGTTAGCGCAGCCGTTCGCGACGAAGGAGCGTTACGGATGCGGCATACCCCGTGCGGGTGCGCGCCCTACGGTGAGGGTGCGATTTACGGCTGCATATAGAGCTTTATGTCAAAATGGAACATCTGCAATGGGAATTCATAGTATAACAGGGGGTAATTGCATGAAAAACTGGAAGAAATGGGCAAAGGCGGCGGCGATCAGAGCCGTCAAGACCGTTGCGCAGACGGCGGTCGGCGTGATCGGTGCGAGCGCGATGATCTCGGAGGTCAACTGGCTGACCGTCGTATCGGCGGCGGGGCTGGCGGGTGTCGTCAGTCTGCTGACCAGTATCGCGGGACTGCCGGAGTGCAAGGAGGATTAATTCATGGGACACAAAATTTTCATTTCGCCGTCCGATCAGAATCGGAACACCTACGCATCGGGCAATACCGCCGAGGATATCCAGTGCGGCAAGATTGCAATTGCGACGAAATCGGCGCTCGAGCGGTGCGGGTTTGAGGTTAAGTTGGTTCAGTACGCGACGATGGCAGAAAAATGCGCGGCGTCCGACGCATTCGGCGCAGAACTGCACGTTCCGATCCACAGCAACGCATTTAATGCAAACGTGACCGGCACGCGCATCTTCTACGGCGTTGACGGGAGCGCGGGACACAAGGCAGCGAAAGCTATTCTCGCGCGGCTCGGGTCCGTCACACCCGGCGCGCCCGACATGGTGCAGGCGTATCCGCAGCTCTATGAAATCCGCACGCCAAAAGCGCCGACCGCATACATCGAAGCAGATTTCCACGACGTTGCGGCGGTCGCAGACTGGATCATCGACAACACTGCTGTAATCGGCGAGGCGATCTGCCATGGCGTCTGCGATTACTTCGGCGTGGCCTACGCCGCTGAGGAAAAGGAGGACAACGAAATGCGATACAACACTTTGGGCGATATCAAGGCGGACAAGAACAACGCGCCCTATTACTTGCCGACCATCGAGAAACTGATGGCAAAGGGCATCCTGCGCGGCAAGGGCGGCGAGGGTGACGAAACCATCCTCGACCTGGGCGAGGACGCGGTGCGGCTGCTGGTCATCCTGGACCGGGAAGGCGTGTTCGGCTGACAAGTTTAATCCCGCATTACTTTGTGATGTGGCGTTCCGCTGTGGCAGAATTGATCTCGCGCGTGAAAAAATTGAATAACAGATAGTAGCGCCCCTCCTTCGGATTTTGCTGTCCGAATGAGGGGCGCTCTTCGTTTGTACATGGATTTCAAA
>JAEDOK010000097.1 GCA_016302005.1 Oscillospiraceae bacterium
TAACGCCTACACGATTTCCAGTCGTGCGCCTTCGGCCAGCTCAGCCACCTCTCCATTCAGCCGACTCCGTTTTTCACAAAATCAGCTTGAATATCATACTCGAAAAAGCGGTCTTTGTCAAGCCTTTTCTTTCCTGATTTGAAAAAATTCTGTGTTGCAGACGATTTCTGCAAAAATTCTTTTCAAATCGGCAGAAATGTGGTATGATGGCTCAAAGGAAAAAAACATATCTCTCGAAAGGATCTGCCTATGAAACGCTTACTTTGTCTGATCTCCGCGCTGTGCCTGCTGCTTTGCTTATGCGCCTGTAACTCCGCTCCGGTGCCGAGTGAATCAAGTACGGTTCCCTCCTCCGCCGCAACAAGCGAAGCAACGACGGAAGCGAGTATGGAGCCGACCTATGCATCAACCACGGAAGCGCCAACCACCACTGCCCCGCAGAGCCTTTATGAGCTTGGCGCGTGCAGTGTCCGAACCTACCGCGATGAAAACGGTACAATTTGGGCAATGGGCATTGCCGAGATAGTGAACACCGGCGACAAGCCTCTGTATTTGGATTACGGATCCTTTGAACTGCGCAACAGCGCGGACGAAGTTGTCATGACCGCCGACGCAATTGCAGCCTATCCGCAGATACTCCTGCCCGGCGAAAGCGGATACTATTTTGAGGTTGTGGAACCGGACCTTCCCGACACGGAAGCACTGACGCTGTATGTTACCCCTGCCGTTTGCGAGACAGAAGTCGAATGCGTTCGCTACACCGTCACTGACATGCGGCTGAAAAACTCGCCCTACGGCGGCTTGGAGCTTTGGGGCAAGGTTGAAAACGCGACGGATTCCGACGGTGAACTGGTATGCATCGCCGCCGTGCTTCTGGACGCGGAGGACAAGCCGCTCGGGCTTCTGACGACAATTTTGACCGATCAACTGAAAGCCGGCACAGCCTCGGAGTTTACCGTTGAGAGCTTCATGCTCCCGACGGAGCTGAAAACGTCAGAGGTCGCACAAACGCTGATTTTCGCCTATCCGTTACAGGAGCAGCCATAACAAAGGAGGTGCCGAACGGCACATGAAGGATCTGCCGATAGTGGTATTCGATTCCGGCTTGGGAGGGCTCAGCGTCCTGCGGGAGCTGATGCGACAAATGCCGCAGGAAAACTTCGTCTATTTCGGAGACTCCGCCAACGCGCCCTACGGCTCACGCAGCACGGAGGAAATTCGCCGTCTGACCCTGCAATGCGCGGAAAGGCTCTTTTTACAGGGG
Organism: Oscillospiraceae bacterium; assembly: GCA_016302005.1. The sequence continues at coordinate 1,265 of JAEDOK010000097.1, forward strand.
TGCAAAGCAATGGTCGTCGCCTGCAACACGGCAACCTCCGCAGCGATCAATGAACTGCGGGAGCGCTATCCCGACAGGATCATTATCGGCATCGAGCCGGCGCTGAAATTGGCGGTTGAGCGGCATCCGCATGGAAAAATTCTCGTCATGGCGACAGAGGCGACCCTGCGCGAACAGAAATTTGCCGCACTGATGGAAAAATACGCGGATGATTGCGACATCCGCAAATGTCCCTGTCCCGCACTGGTGGAATTTGTCGAGCATGGGGAACTGCATAGTGCGCGTCTTTCCGCGTGCCTGCAAGAAGAGCTGCAAGACTGCCTGACCCCTCCGCCCGACGCGGTGGTCTTAGGCTGCACGCACTTTCCCTTCCTGCGCCAAGCCATTCGCGAGGTCGTGGGGGAAGCTCCCGAGCTGCTCGACGGCGCGGACGGCACCGCAAAGGAGACAAAGCGCCGCCTTTCGGAAGCGGGCTTGCTCCGTGAGGGCACGCAGGGCAGCATTTCCATCCGGAACAGTCTGCCCTCGCAGGAGCTTCTGCTCCTCTCGGAACGGCTGCTTCATGCGGAGATTTAGAGAACCTCTGAACAAATTGGTACGCACTCGGTAGTTCCTGCACAAGATTGCCGGCACTTTATTCAACGAATCACACCCCATCATCCGCAATCAGCCCTGTAGGGTGGGGATAGCTGCAAAAAGTCAAGCGCAGAGCCGTGAATTTCGGCTCTGCGCTTGACTTTTCGGTAATCAGCCCCACATGGCGGAGAGGGCGGGAATGATCTGTTTTTTGCGGGACATGACATGGGGTAAAAAGACGACGTTGTTCTTCGCGTCGGGTGAGAACGCCATGCGAATGGCATCCTCGTCGCCCAAATAAATGAGCTGCGTGCCTTCCAGCAGGACATCCGTCAGCATGAGCAGCATCAGGCTGTAGCCCTTTTTCTGCATTGTTTTTTCCATCTCCGCGAGGAATTCCTCTTTGCGGAGCAGAATATGTTCGGAGTTGACGCAGGTGATCTGCCCGACACCGAGATTGTGACCCGCAATGTGGAAATCCTTGAAATCCGTGAACATCAGGTCGCGTGCGGGTTTATCATCCGACCAAGATGCCGAGAATATCTCCTGCCCCAACTCATCGAGAGAGACATTTGCAATGCGCGCCATACGCTCTGCCATATTACGGTCGCGTTGGGTGCAGGTGGGCGATTTGAACATAACGGTGTCAGAGACAATCGCCGCAGCCATCATACCGGCGAGCTTTTCGGACGGCATGAGTCCTTTCTCCTGATACATTCCCGCGATGATCGTTGTCGTACTCCCGACCGGCTCGTTGCGGAAATAGATGGGGTTCCCCGTCTGGATGTCCGCAAGGCGGTGGTGGTCGATGATCTCCAAAATCTCCGCCTGATCCAGCCCCGGAACAGACTGCGCAGCCTCATTGTGATCCACGAGCACCACCCGCTTTCTGCGCGGACGAATCAGGTGATAACGCGAGAGCGTCCCGACGACGCGCTCATTCTCGTCGAGGATCGGATAGCAGCGGAAGCGGCTTTTTAACATTCCCTCGCGCACATCGTCCACAAAATCATCCAAATGGAAGCACTCGATATTGTCCGTGCGGCAGATGCGGCGGATCGGCAGCGATTGGTAGAGCAGCCGCACGGCACGATAGGCATCAAAGGGTGTGGAGATGATGCAGGTGTCCGTCGGCATATTGCGCAGCTCCTCGTTCAGCTCCGCCTGACAAACGATCACGCAGCGCACGCCGATTTCCAAGGCCCTGCGCACCATATCCGGCTGATGTCCTACCACAACGATGCTGTCCTTCGAGGAAAAGAGCAGATTCTCACAGCTCTGCGGCAGGGCGATGGATACGTCGCCGGTAATGGTGTCAACGAGGTTGCCCGCTTCGTTTAAAATCCTGCCCTCCAAGACGCTGAGCAGATTGAATACCGGAATTTCCTCGATGTGCGGACGCTCGATGGACTGCATATCGCAGGCAGCGATATCCCCTGAAGAGAGCATTCCGTAAAGGGTACCGTCCTCATTGGTCACGGGAATCGCCGCGATGGAGCGATCCGCCGTCAGCACCGACCATGCGCGGCTGACCGTGACTGCCGACGAGAGCGCCGGCGGCGTGTCATAGTCTAAATCCCGCACCTGCGTGCGCATGGTTTTGATCCACGGCGGCGCAGAAAAGCCGAAGCGGTCCAGCACAAGCTGTGTTTCATCGCTGACATGCCCCAAGCGTCCTGCTTGGTATTCCCGATCACCCAGCGCGTTGCGCAGCGCGGCATATGCCATTGCCGAGACGATGGAATCCGTATCCGGATTGCGGTGACCGGTAACATAAACTGTATCCATAGCAACCTCCCCTTTGAAGCTTCTTCTTTCATCCTACCCATTTTTTTGCATCCTGTCAACGCTTTCTTTCTTACTTTTCGCAAAAATCGAAAAAATCTTGCCATCTTTGCGGAACTCTGATATAATAATAAGAAAACATATAAAGGAAGTAGAAACATGCAAAAACCGACACTTGTCGTGATGGCAGCCGGTATGGGCAGCCGTTTCGGCGGTTTGAAGCAAATGACGCCCGTCGATCCGCAGGGCAACAGCATTCTGCACTATTCTCTTTATGATGCCTATACTGCGGGCTTCGGCAAGGTGGTCTTTATCATCAAAGAAGCCATCGCGGAGGATTTCAAAAAGGTCACGGCAGGCTTGGAGCGTTATCTTGAGGTCGCCTATGTCTATCAAGAGACGGACAAGCTGCCCGCGGGCTATACCGTTCCCGAGGGACGCGTCAAGCCGTGGGGCACGGGGCACGCCGTTCTGTGCGCAAAGGAGGAAATTGACGGTGACTTTGCCGTGATCAACGCCGATGATTTTTATGGCAGAGGCGCCTTTACCACACTTGCCGACTTTTTCCGCGAGGAGCACGCCGACAACGAATACGCCATGGTCGGCTATCTTCTGCGTAACGCCATGACAGACAACGGCTATGTCGCGCGCGGCGTTTGCGAGATTGCAAACGGCTATCTCACCGGCGTGACCGAACGCACCCATATTGAGAAGCGCGGGGAGGATGCCGCCTTTACGGAAGACGGCGCGCATTATGAGCCGCTTTCGGGCAATACTGTCGTGTCGATGAATTTCTGGGGATTTACACCACGTATTTTGAAGGAGCTGGAAGAACGTTTCCCGAAGTTTTTGGACGAGAATTTACCGAAGAATCCGACAAAATGCGAATTTTTCCTGCCGACGGTCGCCAATGCGCAAATTCACGAGGGGCTTGGCTCCGTCCGCGTTTTACATACCGACGAGACTTGGTACGGCGTAACCTACCGGGAGGATCTTCCCTCCGTGCAGACCGCGATTGCCGCGCTCCGCGAGTCCGGAAAGTATCCCGAAATTCTTTTCGGCTGAGCGTCCGGAACGCGAAAAAAGAAAGAACGGAGGTCGCACACTTGATTGAGAATTTGAACAAGCAGAGCTTTGCTCCCTTTGGCAAGATCCTGCGGGACAGTCTGCCAAACCGCGGCTTCCCAAAGGGCGACGACCGGGTGGAATTTGTCCGTTACTATAATGCGAAGGAGCTGTATTTCCAGCGCGCCGCACAGGAGCTGTATTTGGATTTTGAGCTTGGCATGACGGTGCTGGTCATTCGGCGGAAAGAAAAGCTGACAAGCTTTTATCTTGATAAGCCGGTGTGCCTGCCGCCTGCTACGGAGTTTGCGATTGTTCCCTACCAGCAGGAATGCTCCGTGCGCATGTCGCTCCCGCTGCATACCGCGCTCGAACAGCTCGACAGCCTGCGCGCTGTTGACGATCTTAAGATCCGTGACCGCCTGCGTCTCGGCGAGATCTACACTCTCTTTTACCGCGAGGAGGAGAGCGGCTTTCTCTTCAAGGGCGAGCGGCACTCGATGTATGAGCTGACCTATGTTGACCGTGGGCAGCTGCACTGCGTGGTAGAAGGAAACAGCGAGACATTGAAGCAGGGGCAGATGATGTTCTTTGCGCCGGAGCAATGGCACATGCAGTATACCGATCTGAATGTTACGGCACGCTTTCTGACCATTGCCTTTGACATGGACAGCGATTTTCCGCTGAGCTTGGCAAACCGGGTGTTTGATCTTTCCTCGGCAGAGGCGGTCTTTTTGAAGCAGCTGCTCCGCGAAACGGAAATCAACGACGCTTTCAGCGGCGACTTTATCCGCGGCAATCTCAAGCTGCTGCTGCTTTCCGTCCTGCGAAACCTCGGCGGAAAGAAAAAGCGTCTGAAAACGCCGGTCGCGCTGCGCAATGAGAATCTGATTGTCAGCCGCACGCTGCAATATATTGCCGAGCATGTCTATGACAAGCTCTCGGTGGAGACGGTGGCTAAGGAAACCGGCGTCAGCGCGTCACACCTGACCGCGCTGTTCCATCGGCAAATGAACATCTCGCCCGGAGAATATATCCGCCGTGTGAAGCTGGAAGAGAGCAAATGTCTGATCCGTGAAGGAAAGATGAATTTCTCGCAGATCGCAGCAAAGCTGAATTATTCCACCATTCACCATTTCTCCCGCCAGTTCAAGGATAACTTCGGCATTTCCCCTTCAGAATACGCCAAATCCATCAAAACAGAATAATACAGACCGGAACAGGGCAATTTTCCTGTTCCGGTCTTTGCTCTATCCCTGTAGGTCGGGGACATGTCCCCTGAGAACGCGCGGCGGCAGATGGTACGAGGGAAGAAATTTGTATGTAGCTGGTAGTTCCTGCACAAGATTGCCACGGCGCAGGCGCCTCGCAATGACATGAAAAGGCAATCCTTTTTTGTCATTGCGAAACCAGTGCGCACACTGGTTGTGACAATCTCCGGCTGTAAGTGTGTATACAGTTGCAAGTTCCAGCACCGGCGGGGACATGTCCCCGCCCCAGCGCGTCGAAAAAGCCCCCGATGTGTCATTGCGAGGAGCAAAGCGACATGGTAGCACAGCCGTTCGCGAGGAACGAGCGTTACGGATGCGGCATACCCCCTGCGGGTGCAA